>CAZEBY010000004.1:0-83623 GCA_964510565.1 uncultured Lachnospiraceae bacterium
GACGGTCGTATTGATGTCACGGGAAAAATAATGAGTATGCGAAAAGCCTGGTAACCCTGGGCTTTTTTGTTTTTTGTGGTATAATTTTATTATGTGGAAACGGGTGAAAGTTTACTTCGTGGGAATCCATCCAAAGGGTTGATAATGACCCGTACAGTGCGATTTAGATGTCAGTGCTTCACGAGAAGTCGAGATAGATGTTTTTGGCTTTGGGGGCTTGTTGAGTGGTCGATTGAGATGTTTTGTTAACAAGGCTTTTTATAGAATTTCGAGATAAGAAAGACGAGGTATTTTTATGAATTTAGAAGATCAATGTAAATCATCAGATATGGAAGAGCTGAAAAAATGGGCAAAAATTCCCGTGGAGACGCAGCAACGGCTCTTACAAAATGTGTTTTGCTCAAAATGTGGGGTGACGACAATTGTCGATTATGGTATTCAAAATGATCAATTTGGTCTGGTTCTGCAAGGTCGTTGTAAGCAGTGCGGTGAGAGCGTCGCAAGATTTGTCGAAAATGACTGAAGTGTTTTATGAATTTTATTGCCAAGTGGTGGTTTTCTGTGCTGGATATCATCAGTGTTTTGCGTGGCGAGGACGACTACACAAAAAACAGAAATTATTGGAAATATTTAAAGACGAAACTTAAAAAAGAAAACAACGAGCTGGTTAGTGCTACTAACCAACTGAAACTGGCAGCTGCCGACGGAAAAAATTTCCAAAAATCAGATAGAATAATTGTTGAAGTCGAGAGTAAACTATTGCATAGATATTAAAATTTATATCAGTTTAAAAGTTCACAATTGGAATTGACTTTCGTATAGAAAATATTTATAATATCAATATAAAAGTTTACTACGAGGGAGAATCCAAATGTACATCAACGCTGAAATTCTTCAGGAAATGAAAAAGAACAACAATATCATCACAACATCCCAGGTATTGAATCTAGGATTTTCCAAATCCTTACTCACAAAATACGTGAAAGGTGGACTTTTGGACAGAAGCAGTCATGGTGTTTACACGCTTCCAGATACGGTCTATGATGATATGTATGCGCTCATGTTACACTCATCGAAAATAATTTTTTCTCATGATACAGCTCTATTTTTAAATGGCCTATCTGATCGTACACCGTTTCGACATTCGGTTACCATCCCCAGTGATTCGGCGCTACCAGCTACCATCAAAGATGAGTGCAATTGTTTTTATATTAAGCCGGAACTGCATGGTCTTGGCATGATTGAGAAAAAAACAACTTTCGGCAATCGGGTTCGTTGCTATAATTTGGAGCGGACCATTTGCGATTTCCTGCGCAGTCGAAATCGCTGTGATGAAGAAATGGTAATCAGTGCTGTGAAAAACTATGCCGTTTACAAGGAAAAAAACTTGAACCTGCTCGCAGATTACGCAAAGTATTTGAGGGTTGAAAAAGTGCTGAGACGTTATATGGAGGTACTGCTATGAGTTCGAAAGCAATGAGTCTCAAAAGCCGTATCAATAATTATGCAAAGAAAAATAATATTGCTGCACAGGTGGTTTTGCAAAATTACATGTTTGAGCGTTTTCTAGAACGTCTGTCAAAGTCTGAATACCAGGAAAAATTCGTAATTAAGGGCGGCATGCTGGTAGCAGCTCTTGTTGGTCTGGATACCCGCTCCACCATGGATTTGGATACAACCCTGCGCAAT
Source organism: uncultured Lachnospiraceae bacterium (assembly GCA_964510565.1). GTDB lineage: Bacteria > Bacillota > Clostridia > Eubacteriales > Eubacteriaceae > Acetobacterium. The sequence continues at coordinate 1,690 of CAZEBY010000004.1, forward strand.
CTTCCACTTGATAAAGACCAGATCATGGAAGCAATTCATAACATCTGCGCAATTAACTTAAATGATGATGTCGAATTTAATTTTGTATCAGTTGCCCCGATTCGGAAGGATGATCTTTATGGCGGATTTTGTGTTCGGATAAATGCCATATACGATACAATTATAACACCGCTTTCTATCGATATTTCTACAGGAGACGTTATTACGCCATCACCTGTTTATTATGAGTTTAGCGGAATTTTTGATGAATCCGTTTGTATTAGTGTTTGGGGGTATAATGTTGAAACGGTAATGGCTGAAAAAGTTGAGACGATTTTAAGCCGTAGTATTTACAGCACGCGTCCAAGAGATTTTTATGATATTTTCATTTTGGTAACAACTCAAAAATATGACAAAACACTTTTTTTAGAAGCCTTGTCTGCGACATCTGATCATCGTGGAAGTCAATCGATTTTTTCTACTTCTAAAACGACACTGATGAATATTGCAGAGAGTCGGGAACTTCAAGAAATGTGGAAGAAATATCAGCGAAAATTCCCGTATTCTCGAGATATTATTTATGAAGAAATTATCAAAGTGCTTCGCAGTTTGCTTGATGGGATCGAAATTTTATAGCTGAAAATTACTGTTAGTTGATAGAATGGATAAAAAATTAAGGCACGCTACATCCAATTTTGTAGAGTGCCTTAATTATTTTTTAATTTTCTTTAACATCCACCATCACACTTGATTTGAATTCCACAGTAAATTTGTCCTCAAAGACGGTGATTTTTTCAATCAGCCGCCGGACAAGTGACTCGTCATATTTGGTCAGGGCGGTTGACTAATCCATCAAAAAAGTACTCATGTCGGAAATTCGTTTCTTAATATCATCCCGCCCGGCGCTTTCCAACTGAAGCTTTTGTTTTTCGTCATGCAAACGGTGAATTTCAGCACCAACTTCTGCAGAGTCGGCCTTGGAGCTGGCAAGTTTCAAAAGCTCTTGTTGAAGTTCCTGAAGTCGAGATTCAATATCAACGAGGGGTTGATTGTTTTCGCGGCTGAGGATGGTTTCGATATTCTTCTGCAGGGTGGCAAGAAAGGTGTTTTTTTGTCCAAGCGTCTGATTGATAGCACTGACCAGCATCTGTTCGATTTGGCTTTCCGGAACCGTTCTGGCATCGCAGAATAGCCCGGTGTTTTCCAAGCGACTGACGCAGCGCCAAACGACGGACTTTTTTCCACGATTATTCCAATGGACCCTGCGAAAGACTTCACCGCAATTGCTGCAAATAATCATGTTTGAAAAACAGTGCGTACTGCTAAAGGTTAGGTTTTTCCCATTTGGGTTGGCGTTACTACATAAAAAACAGAAATTATTGGAAATTTTAAACTCGAAACTTAAATTCAGCGGCCGTTATTCAAATCGATCAAGCAAGTCGAAATGAGTTGACATTTTTATAATTCGGATGTAGAATTAAATTAATTCGAATGACGAAGTAAATAAAGATAAAAAGGAACAATTGAATGGATAATGGTCATAATGGCAATCTGGAAGCATTGATATTTGAATACCTGGACAAAATAAAGTATCTTTTGTCCCCGGAGATCTGGGGCAATGAAATTTTTAATTGTTCGAAGAATGAAGTGTTTGTGCTGTTGCTTTTGTATCGGCGCAGTGATGTGAATATGACCCAGATCGCCGACTATTTAAACGTTCCGCTAAATACCGCCACTGGGATTGTAGCCCGGATGGAAAAACGGGATGTCGTACTCCGGGAAAGAAGCTCGGAAGATAAACGGGTGGTCACCATTAAACTGACCGAAGCCGGCCGGGCATCGATCAAAAATATCCTCACGGAGATGATCCGGTACGGACAATTGATCATGGACAGCTTCACTACCGAGGAGGTAAAGCTGGTATTCAAGCTGGTGGATAAGGTCATCGATATCCTCAACCAGGATACCGGTAAAACCAGCGAAAAACAGACCAGTTCAAAAATCAGAAAAATCATCATTGAATAAAATGGCTGCCTCCGGGCGGCATATTTTAAGACAGATACTTCGGAAAGCGAACTATTCGAAAAAAGAAATATATAAATGGAGGAAACTTATGAAACGGATACTGATTTTTACCGGCAAAGGCGGGGTGGGTAAAACCAGCGTGGCTGCTGCCCATGCCCTTCAATCAGCCCGGCAAGGCCAAAAAACGCTGATCGTCAGTACGGATATGGCACATAATCTGGGGGATCTGTTCAATCTTCCGATTGGCAAAGAAGCAGTTACGGTAGCTGATCATCTCGATGCGCTGGAAATTGATCCCAATTATGTGATGGAAAAGGATTTTAAAAACCTGATGCAGGCGTTTAATAACATGGTTGGCTCGATTAATCCGGAAGCTGGAGAAATGGATGAATTCACGGTGATGCCGGGGATGGATGAACTGTTTGCCTTGCTTAAAATTCAGGAATTGTATGAGAACAGTGACTATCAGCGGATTATTGTCGATTGCGCCCCGACTGGCGAGACCCTGTCGCTGCTTAAATTCCCGGAGCTGATGTGCTGGTATATGGATAAATTCTTTCCCGTTGGCAAGGTGGCAGTGCGGATTCTGTCGCCGGTTTCAAAAGCACTATTTAAGATTCAATTGCCGGACCGCCATGCCATGAGCGATATTGAAACCCTCTATGTGAAGTTGATCGAACTCCAGAATCTTTTAAAGAATAAGGAAGTGTCCTCAGTACGGCTGGTGACCATTCCGGAAAAAATGGTGGTGGAAGAAACCAAACGGAATTATATGTACATGAAACTCTACAACTACAATGTCGATGGTATTTTTATTAACCGGATTCTGCCCCAGGAAATTAAGAACCCCTTTTTTGCGGAGTGGATTACTATCCAGAAAAAATACATTGCTGAAATCGAAACCTGTTTTGACCAGATTCCCAAATATTATATTCCCTGGTACGATACAGACTTATTGGGCCTGAATGCCATTAACCGTATCTGTAACGATGTCTTCTCAGAAAGAAGCGATTTATTTGCGATAAAAGCAGATCTTGAAGGTGAAAAGTATGAACAGACCGAGACGGGTTATCAGCTGAAACTTTTCTTACCGAATATTTCCAAAGATGCGGTGAGTGTGAATCTGGCCGGGTCCGATGTGATTGTCAAAATCGGCAATTTCAAACGGAATATTCCATTGCCCAATACCCTCAGAGGGATGAACGTCAGCTCAGCAAAGTTTGATCAGAGTACCCTGGTCATTGCATTTCAATAAATCGGGAGGTTTAAGTAATGAATCGAGAATTTATCAAAAACATGATCCTCGCCAGACAATACGAGCGGGATGCGTTCCTATCACTGCTGTCCCCATCGATCGCCGAGCATGTTTCGGTGATCGAAAAGGAAGTAAAAGGGATCGTCGTTGACCTGGTCAAGGAATGGGCACTGGATGTGAGCGCAGCGGTAAGCTCGGCTGAACAGGAAAAAACTGCGGAACCCGATCATAATAAAAAAGTCAAAAAAGTGTCAATTGATTAGCTGCAATAAAAAAGATTGGATAATAGGGAGAAAACCATGCGAATTATTCTATATACTGGCAAAGGCGGGGTCGGAAAAACCAGTGTTGCGGCTGCAACGGCGGTCAAACTGGCTAAAGAGGGCAAAAAAGTGTTAATCATGAGCACCGACCAGGCCCATAGTTTATCGGATTCCTTTGGGGTTAAACTGGCAAACACCCCGGTTAAGATTGACGATTTGCTCTGGGGACTGGAAATCGATGCGATTCTCGAAGGTGAACGGGCTTGGGGGAATATGAAAACCTACCTGAAGGAATTACTGACCGCCCGGGCCGAAGGCGGGATTGAAACGGAGGAACTATTGGTTTTTCCGGGGCTGGAGGAATTGTTTGCACTGTTTAAAATTATCGATATTTATGAAGAAAACCAGTACGATGTGTTGATTGTCGACTGTGCGCCGACCGGCGAGACCTTGTCGCTTTTGAAGTTTCCGGAAATGTTTGGCAACATGATTAAAACCGTGCTGCCAATGAAAAAGAAGGCGGTTAAGGTGGCCGGCCCGGTGGTCGAAAAAGTGATGAAAATTCCGATGCCTGAGGATAATGTTTTTGATGATGTGGAGCAATTAAACGAAAAACTGTATCAGCTGCAGGCGCTGATGACTAATAAGGAAATCCTCAGCATCCGCATCGTCACCACGCCGGAACGGATTGTTATCAAAGAGGCCAAACGGAATTTTACCTATTTGCATCTCTACAATTATAATGTCGATGCGGTGATCGTCAACAAGGTCTATCCACCCAGGGCGCTTGACGGGTATTTCAGCAAATGGCTCAGTCTTCAGGAGGAGGGGCTACAGGAAATTCGTGAGAGTTTTTCTCCGGTGCCGGTTTTTACGCTTCAGCTGCTTGAACGGGAATTGGTTGGCGAGGCAATCCTGCAAGAAGCTGCCCGGCAGATTTTTGGCGAAACCGACCCGGCTGGGGTTTTATTTGAGGATACCATTTTTGAAGTAAAAAAAGCAGCAGACGGCTATGAGTTTGTCTTGAATATTCCATTTGCAGAAAAGAGCGACATGGACATGGGCCAAAAAGGCAATGAACTGATGATTCAAATCAAGAATGAAAAGCGCTGCTTTACCCTGCCGGATGTCTTGCGCAATAAAACCGTGCAAAGTGCCAGGTATGAAGCGGGTAAGCTGACAATAAAATTTGCATAAAGTGCGCATCGGGTTTACAATAGAAAAAAACTATCCAAACGAAGGAGCAAGGGAAAAGATGCAGCCGTTTGTGATTTTAGCCATCAATCCAGGTTCAACCTCCACTAAAATCGGAGTTTATAAAAATGAAGCTGCGCTGTTTACGGACTCAGTTGAACATGACAGCGTTGTTCTGGAGGCCTTTACCACCATAATTGACCAGTTTGAATTCAGAAAGAAGACGGTGCTGGAAATATTAAGTGCGCATCACTTTGAAATTAATCAACTGGCTGCCGTGGTGGGCCGCGGGGGTTTGCTGCCGCCGATTCATGCCGGCGGTTACCGGGTCAATCAGGCCATGAAAGCGTTGATTTTGAGCGGGCAGCTTTCGCCCCATGCCGCCAATCTGGGCGCCCTGCTGGCCGCGGCCATTGCCGAGCCGCTAGGCATCCCTGCTTTTATCTACGATGCGGTGTCGGCCGATGAAATGGCTGCTGTCGCCCGGATTACCGGCTTTGTGGAGATTCACAGAAAAAGTCTTTGTCATGTATTAAACAGCAAGGCGATGGGCCGGAAATATGCCAGTGAAATGGGCACAAGCTATCAAAAATTAAATCTGATCATCGCCCATTTGGGTGGGGGGATTTCGATCAGCGCCCATAAACAGGGACGGATCATCGATGTGATTGCCGATGATACCGGCCCTTTTTCGCCGGAACGCTCCGGTAGTGTTCCTTTATTGGCTCTGGCGGAGCTGATTTACAGTGGGGCTTATCAAAAGAATGAGTTGCTAATAAAAATCCGCGGTCAGGGTGGCTTAAAAGCCCATCTCGGCACCGGCGACATCCGGGTCATTGAAGAACGGATTTTGTCCGGTGATGGCAGAGCCAAGCAGGTTTATGAGGCCGAGGCCTATCAGATTGCCAAGGGCGTTGGTGAAATGGCCACAGTCTTAAAAGGCGACATCGACGCGATTATCCTCACTGGCGGGATGGCCTACTCGAAAAAACTTACCAATCTGATCAAAACCTATATCGATTTTCTGGCCCCGGTTAAATGTCTGCCGGGGGAAAATGAAATGGAAGCGCTGGCCCTGGGCGGACTGCGGTTGTTAAGGGGCGAAGAAGAAGCCCGGGTATTTGGCGGCTAGATGCTTTGCAATCGCTTTGATCCAGGATTTTTAAAAACATTTTAGCGGTCGTTGCGAAAGTGCCGCAAGCTTCGTGTTTGGTTTCGCCATTGCCAAAAAAATTTAAATGAGGAGCATCAGACTATGAGCGATAACAAATTTCAAAATCAGAATAACCAGTTAGTTTCCGAAAATCCGGACCTTGCCAGTTTACCCAATATCGGCAAAGAAATGAAAAAGCAGTTGCTGGCAGTGGGAATAAAGACCCCGGACGAGCTGGCTGCTGCCGGCAGTCGGGAGGCCTGGCTTATGATCCGGGCGATTGATGCTTCAGCCTGCTACAATCGTCTCTGCGCTCTGGAAGGGGCCATCCGGGGAATCCGCTGGCATAATCTCGATGAAGCGGTAAAAAATGATCTGAAAGCATTTTACAAAGATAAGTGTTGACAAACTGTTCCCGCTTCAAGTTTGGATAAAATGCATTTCGCAAATTTTTCTAGTTTCATTATTTACCGAACGTGATATAATTTTTAGTATAACTGTACAAAATAAGAAAAGAAGTGGATAAAAAAAGAAAAGATATATACAGGCAAAAACGAATTTTATGATGGTTTTGCGTAGGTAGTTGTTTTTTTACACAAAACCGGCTTACCTGTTTTGTAATGATACCAAAGAAAAAGAGGAAAATAGATGAACCATATCGAGAAACTAAAGGAATATGCCCGACTGATTGTTCGCACCGGGGCAAATGTACAGCCGGATCAATTAGTGGTTGTGAATTGTTCAGTAGAGAATTTTGAGTTTGGGCGGATGATTGTAGGGGAAGCTTATAAAGCTGGTGCCAAGGATGTAATCGTCTTCTGGAACGATGTAAAAACCAGCCGTCTGCGTTATGATCACGTCAGCCTGGAGGTGTTGGGCAACATCCCTAATTGGCTGGCAGAATCCCGGAATTATTACGCCGAGCAGAAAGCCGCGGTCATTTCGATTGTCGGCCATGATCCCGAAGCCTACAAAGGGGTGGCCAGCGAAAAGCTGCGAACGAGCAGCAAAGCCTCAGCCAAAGCATTTGAACCCTATTATAAAAAAATGATGAGCAGCGAATTTCAGTGGTGTGTGGCAGCGGTTCCTGAAGCCAAATGGGCCATGAAGGTATTTCCGGAGCTTTACGAACAGGAAGCCATGGACAAACTCTGGGACGCCATCTTTGAGGCTGTGCGTATCGGTGAAGGTGACGCGGTTCAGGCCTGGCAGGCGCATAAGGCCATATTGTCTGAAAAATGCCGGATCCTGAATCAGGCTCATTTTGATGCGCTGCGCTTTAAAAACAGGATCGGGACTGATTTTACCGTTGGTCTTCAGAAAGATCATATCTGGGAAGGTGGCGGTGAATTTACTCCGGATCAGGTCTACTTTTTTGCCAATATGCCCACCGAAGAAATTTTTACGGCTCCGGATTGTTCCCGGGCTGAAGGGACCCTGGTTTCATCACTGCCGCTTTCCTATCAGGGAAACCTGATTGAAAATTTCAGCCTGACCTTTCATGAGGGCAAAGTGACCAACTATCAGGCCGTCAAAGGTGAGGAATATCTCAAAAGTCTGATTGAAACCGATGCGGGAGCAGAGCGGCTGGGAGAAGTGGCCCTGGTTCCCTACGATTCGCCGATTGCCAATACCGGTATCCTTTTTTATGATACCCTGTTTGATGAAAATGCGGCCTGCCATTTTGCCCTGGGAGAATGTTATCCCACCAATATCAAAGACGGGGTAAAAATGACTAAAGAAGAACTACTTGCTGCTGGTGGTAATCAGTCTGATACCCATGTGGATTTTATGATCGGTACCAAAGATCTGGAAATAACCGGAATTACCGCTGACGGTCAGGAAATCAGTATTTTTATAAATGGCAACTGGGCTTAAAGCCGAATAAGGAATGAAAAAGAATGGAGACGGATTATGGACGAAAAGAATAACGGAATCAATTTGGAAAATATTCACCAGGATGTCAGAACCATCGCTCAGGCTTCGGATGAACTGAAAAGCAATATGATGAGTCTGGAAGAAAGCTCAGCTCTGTCAGTGGAAATACTAAATGAAAACAAAGCCACGATGAACAGCATTTTAGAGTTGCTCACTGCCATCGCAGACAAAGAAAAAGCGATGGAAGACGAGGAAAAAGAAAATGTCAACAGCGAGCTTTTTTCGCTGCTGGAGACGATGGATTTTGACATCAAAAAGCTGAGCTGGTTTTCCGAAGAAAATGTCAAAGTTTTTAATGCGATTGTCGACCAGGCCCATGAAATTGCCAAACTCAGTGAAGAAAATGCTTCCAGCACCTATGAAATCAATTCGGAAATCAATCATTTTACCCAGGTGTCCAGTAAGCTCCAGGGAAACATTATCAGAATTGAAGAAAATTCCAGCCAGTCCGTTGAAATGCTCAATGAAAACCGCTCGACCATCGAAAGCATATCCGATCTGCTGCTTGATCTGATTGACGGGGTTAATCAGGCCTCGGGAATTAACGATGAATTGGACGGTTCGTCCAAACAGATCAGTAAGTTTGTCGATTATATAAAAGATATTTCCCGCCAGACCAATCTGTTGGCACTAAATGCCAGCATTGAGGCCGCCCGGGCCGGGGCAGCCGGCAAAGGCTTTTCAGTTGTGGCGGAAGAAATCAAACGACTGTCGGATAGTACGGCTACCTTTGCCACCGAAATTGAACAGATTGTCAATCAGGTGATTGTCGAAGTGGATCGATCCAATAGTGCCATTGAACGCTGTACGACCCGCACCAAAGACATTGAAGGAGCGGCCCAGAAATCCGGCGATGTCATCGAAGATATTCAAAAAGTCCTGATCGAGTTGAATCAGTCGATGAATGAAATCAAGGAGATTTCCAGCGTTCAGGTTAATACCTCACAAGGCATCCAGTCCTCGATCGGCAAGGTGTCAGACGCCGTGGATACTACCCACCGGGTGACCACCGATACCATCAGCACCATTGTGACGCAGAAATCAAAAAATATTGAGTTGTTGAATTATTGCACTAAGCTTTCAGAAATGGCCAGTAGTGTACAGAAACTCACGGCCAAGAATAAAAATAAAGATGAAATAATTTTTGGGGTCAATCCGTTTACCTCACCGGAAAATATCAAAACGATGTATGTGCCGATCTTAAATGCGGTTTTCAAAAAAATCGGCTATAAGGTCCGCACGATGATTGTTAAGGATTACGATGCCCTCAGCGAAGGCATGAAGGAAGGCATCATTGATGTGGCCTGGTTCTCACCGTTTGCCTATGTCAATGCCCATGAAAAAATTGGCATCGAACCCCTGGTGACCCCGAGAGTCTATGGTAAGGTTTCATACAATGGCTGCATTATTACCCGTAAAGAAAGTGGCATTAACAACATCAGTGGCTTGCGAGGCCGCAGCTTTGCCTATGTCGATGAGGGCAGTGCTTCCGGCTATCTTTATGCCCGGCATAGTATAAAATCCGAAGGCCTGAATCCCAATACTATTTTTAGTAAAACGGCTTATCTGGGTAGTCATGATAGCGTCATCAAAGCAGTGCTGTCGCGTGAATATGATGCCGGTGCCACCTATAACGAGGCCATGGAAGAAGCTGAAGCAGCCGGCTTGAATCTCAGTGATCTCCGGATTATTTCTAAAACCCCGGATATTCCCAAGGATGCCATCGCTGTCAACACCCGACTGCCAAAAGAATTTGCCGACCTGCTACGACAGGCTTTTGTCGAATATGTCAAGGCGCCCAATATAAAATCTCCGGTCGAAGGATTTGTCGAAAGTGATGATTCCAAATACGATGTAATCCGCGAAGTCATGTAGGGTGTTTAAAGAAAGGATTATGGGGTATAACTTCTTGGAATAGAATAATGGGAGGTTGATCATGATCGTATTGATTAGTAAAAAACTGGTTCAGAAAAAGACAACCGCCGATAAATCCGGCGGTTATTTTTTTAAACGGAGTGGCTAAGATGATCAAAAAAACTGTCTAGATGACACGAAAGCGGATTTTCAGGAGGACATAATGGAAAATATTACGGATATCAGAAACAAATTTGCCCAAGAAATCACAGAAATTCATTTGTTGTTAAAGGAAATCGGGAGTGGACGGATCTACGGTTTTCCCGGGAACTGTACCCCGGGCGATGACGAGTTGAAGACCAATGTCGATACCCTTACTGAAAAATTTAATGAATTACTTGATAAGATTGAGTCCCGAAAGGATTCAAAAACTGGAGAATAAACGGATTAAGATCCGATAAAATGAGGAGAGAAGCGAAGATGAAAACTAATTTCAAGAAATTGCTGTCATACTTGCTGGTCAGCTTAATGTTGGCGGTTATGATTCCGGGGAGCGCCTGGGCGGAAGAAGAAATTATTGAGCCAAGTACGGCACCATTGAATCCAGATTTTGTTCAATATATCGACGATGTTAAATCAGGAACCCTGAGCACGGCAACCATTGACGGCCACGGTCGCGGGTATATTCCGCCACCACTACAACCTTATGAGGGCACGGTTGAATCAGAGATTACCGCGGCAGCAAACCTGCCGGCCACCTTTGACCTGCGGGATACCGGACGCCTTACAGCGGTTCGCAGCCAGGGAACAACTGGCAGCTGCTGGGCTTTTGCCAGTCTGGCTTCGCTTGAATCCTATCTCAAGCAAGAGACGACCGTTGATTTTTCGGAGAACAACCTGATGTGGAACAGCGGCTTTGATATCACCCCGGAAGATGGTGGCAACTTTGCAATGGCGACTGCTTATTTGGCCCGCTGGAGCGGTCCGGTGAGTGAGAGCAGTGATCCCTATGGCACCCCAAAAAAAACCGGTTTAGCCCCAACCTACCACGTACAGGAAGTGAAGTCGATTCCTAAACTACCGGTGGATATCAAACTGGCCCTGATGGAAGGCGGCGTGCTTTATACCTCGATGTATTCAGCGCCGTTGGATGGCGAAGAATATTATAACCCGGATACCTTCGCCTTTTATTATGATGGTGCTGAAGAACCGGATCACGATGTGGCGATTGTCGGTTGGGATGATAATTATAGCCGCGATAATTTTAAGAAAAAACCGGTGGGTGATGGCGCCTGGATTATTCGCAACAGTTGGGGAGCGGATTGGGGTGATGGCGGCTATTTCTACCTGTCTTATTATGATACGTACGCCGGTAGTAATGTGACCGCATTTCACAACGCCGAAGCCACTGATAATTACAGCGACATTTATCAGTATGATCCGCTAGGTAATATCTCAGCCATGGGTTATTCAGATGATGATCAAACCGCCTGGGGCGCCAATATCTTTACGGCAGCGGCCAGTGATAATCTGACTGCGGTGAGCACGTATGCACTCACTCCCGGAACCACTGTTGAAGTCAAGGTCTATACCGATGTCAATGATGGCAAACCAAACAGTGGCACCCTGCGAACGACACAGACCGAAACCTTCACCCGGAGTGGTTACTATACCATTGATCTTAATAATCCGGTGGGATTGGTGGCAGGCCATAAATTTGCGGTGGTCATTAAATACAGAACTCCGGGTAGCAATGATTCAGTACCGGTAGAAAGCCGTTTTGAAGAGTATAGCAGTGCCGCGACAGCTAATCCCGGTGAAAGCTTTACCAGCAATACCGGAACCGGTGGTTGGTATGATACCTCGAAAAAAGCATCCAGTAATGTTTGTATCAAAGCCTTTACTAAAAAACAGGACAGCTTTGCCAATTGTTCATATCGCACCCATGTTCAGAATCAGGGCTGGCAGACCTGGCAGAGTAACGGTGGGATCAGTGGTACTTCAGGTCAATCCCTGCGACTGGAAGGGATTGAAATAAAAATGGATACCAGCGGCTATGATCTGGGGATTGATTATTGTACGCATGTCGAGAACCAGGGTTGGCAAGCGTTGCAGAGCAATGGCGTGATGAGCGGCACCCAAGGCCAATCGCTACGGTTGGAAGCGATTAAGATTCAATTAACTGGGGCCGACGCCGACCAGTTTGATGTCTATTACCGGGTTCATGCCCAAAATATTGGTTGGATGGATTGGGCCAGCAATGGTGCGGCTGCGGGCACGGCCGGATTTGGATATCGGCTGGAAGCCATTGAGATTCAGGTGCTGCCAAAAGGGACAGCGGCCCCTGGTTCCACGGGGCAACCCTATCTTGAAAACTAAGTAATCAAAGTCATTTAAAAATCCCGGTGCATGATCTTGACAAAGAACATGCGCCGGGGTAAAATGTAATAGTTATGAGGGAGTAATTTGCGCAATTTGCGTGATAAGTCAACATGCATGGTAGTAATACCTGGCTTATCTTAATGAGTGAGACTCATGTACAGTTTTTCTGTACTTGGGTTATTTTTCCAGGTGCAGAGGCATCTGGTTTTTTATTTTTTGAAAGGCTTGGTGCAGATTTTTGAAGGAGGTTTGGATGAAGACGTATTTACAGACTTCAGAAGAGGTGCTGAAGGAGTTAAACTCCGGCAGCGAGGGCCTGTCCCAGGCTGAAGCTGACAGCCGGCTGGAAAAAAACGGCAAGAACAAGCTGGATGAAGCCAAAAAAGATTCATTGGCAAGGCGGTTGCTTAATCAGCTAAAAGATCCGATGATTATGGTCCTGATTGCTGCCGCCGTGATTTCGGGCATCACTGCTGCTTATTCGGGGGAATCTTTTGCGGATGTGATTATCATCATGGCGGTGGTGATTATTAACTCCGTATTGGGGGTTTATCAGGAAAGCAAGGCCGAAAAAGCCATCGAGGCGCTGCAGGCTATTTCAGCAGCCACCTCCCGGGTTAAGCGCGATGACAAAATTCTGACCATTAAAAGTGAAGATCTGGTCGTGGGTGATATCATTTTACTGGAAGCCGGCGATGCGGTGCCGGCTGATGCCAGACTGCTCGAAAGTGTCAGCTTAAAAATTGAAGAGGCAGCACTGACCGGAGAAAGTGTCCCGGTCGGGAAGGTGATCTGTGCCCTGAATCTGGGGGATCAAAAAGATATTTCCCTGGGAGATCGAAAAAATATGGTCTATATGGGTAGCGCTGTCGTTTACGGCCGGGGATCGGCGACGGTTGTGGCTACTGGGATGAAAACCGAAATGGGTAAGATCGCTGATGCGATTACCCAGGCCAAAGAAAATGCCACCCCGTTGCAGATTAAACTCAATCAGTTAAGCAAGGTGTTAAGCTGGTTGGTGCTGGGGATCTGTATTTTCATCTTTGCGATGAGTCTGGTGCGTTTGTACCTTGGTGAAGGGATTACCGGGATGGGGGTTCTGGATACCTTTATGGTGGCAGTGTCGCTGGCGGTTGCCGCGATTCCCGAAGGTCTGGCCGCCGTGGTTACCATTGTGTTGTCCCTGGGGGTAACCAACATGGCCAGGGAAAAGGCAGTGATCCGAAAGTTGACTGCGGTCGAAACCCTCGGCTGTACCCAGGTGATCTGTTCCGATAAAACCGGAACCTTGACTCAGAACAAGATGACGGTGGTCGATCACTTCGGTTTTGATGCGCATTTGCTGGGGCGTACCATGGCCTTGTGTAATGATGCCCATTTGAATGAAGCCAACAAGGCGGAAGGCGAGCCCACTGAGGCGGCCCTGGCCAATTATGGTTTGTCGCTGGGACTAAATAAAAGTGAAATGGAAGCGCAAACTCCTCGGGTGGGTGAGGCCCCCTTTGACTCTGGCCGTAAGCTGATGAGTACGATTCATAAAATGGCAGATGGCGGTTTTGCCCAGTATGTAAAGGGGGCCCCGGATGTGCTGATTGCCCGTTGTACCACCTACTGGGACGGCAATATGCAGTTGCCGCTGACGGATGAGATCTGTGAAGAAATCCGGCAGGCCAACAAAGGTTTGGCTGACCAGGCCCTGCGGGTGCTGGCCGGGGCCTTTCGCACTTGGGAAACCATGCCGAAAGATCAGTCGCCGGATTATCTGGAACATGAGCTGTGCTTTGTTGGTTTAACTGGGATGATCGATCCGATCCGGCCCGAAGTCAAGGATGCCATTGCCCAGTGTAAATCGGCGGGAATCCGAGCGGTGATGATCACTGGCGATCACCGTGATACGGCCGTTGCCATTGCCAAACAACTCGGGATCATCAGTGATTCCAAAGAAGCGATGACGGGAGCCCAGCTGGATGAAATCAGCGAAGCCCAGCTAAATGAAGAAATCGGCAATTACTCGGTCTATGCCCGGGTTCAGCCGGAACATAAGGTGCGGATTGTCAAAGCCTGGCAGAATCAGGGGATGATCGTCGCGATGACCGGTGATGGGGTCAATGATGCACCGTCGATCAAAACCGCCGACATCGGTGTCGGAATGGGGATTACGGGCACCGATGTGACTAAAAATGTTGCCGATATGGTGCTAGTAGACGATAATTTTGCCACCATTGTCAATGCTGTGGAGGAAGGTCGGCGGATTTATGCTAATATCCGCAAGGCCATCCAGTTTTTGCTGTCTTCCAATCTCTCGGAAGTACTGGCGATCTTTGTGGCCACGCTGTTGGGTTTTACCATCCTGAAACCGGTGCATTTGCTGTGGATCAATCTGATCACTGATTCCTTTCCGGCCATTGCCCTGGGAATGGAAGGCGAAGAAGCAGACACGATGAAGCATCCGCCCCGAGAATCGAAGGAGGGTATTTTCTCCCGAGGTTTGGGGGTCGATGTGATCTGGCAGGGCGTAATGGTGGCCGTGGTCACCATCGTCGCCTATTTTGTGGGACACTACATCGAAGCTGGAGTCTGGGAAATTGCCGACAGTGCTGATGGTATGACGATGGCGTTTTTAACCCTATCGATGGCAGAAATGTTTCATTCCCTGAATATGCGCAGCCGTCGTCAGTCGATTTTTAAGATGCCCCATCAGAACCTTTTTCTATTCCTGGCCATGGCAGTTTCACTGGTGCTGACCTCGGCGGTCATCTATATTCCGCCGGTTGCTGCCGCCTTTGAGTTTGAAACCATCAGCCTGATGGAGTATTTTGTGGCCATGGGCCTGGCGGTGGTGGTGATACCGATTGTTGAAGTGGTCAAATTCTTTCAGCGAAAACTAGAGGTGTAGCCATTCGGAATGATCAAGTATTGTCATGGCGAAGGATGCCGAAATGCACCGCTTAAAAACCAGGTTGTTAACCTTCTGAGCTTGGTTTTATGGATTCCCACTTGACATCGTCCCGATATCTTCATTATAATAAAAAGGTTAAGAAGATAAAATTATTAGATATACAGTGGAGGTAGCATGAATACTTATTATAGAAATGCCATGTGTGGCGATTTAACGGCAAATGAAGTTGGACGGGTGGTTGAATTAACCGGTTGGGTGGATAATCGTCGAAATCTCGGCGGTGTGCTCTTTATCGATTTAAGAGACCGTTCCGGAAAGATTCAGCTGGTTGTCAATGAAGAACGACCAACTGCCTTTGAGTTAGCAGAAAAAGTCAGAAATGAATATGTTTTATCAATCAAGGGTACGGTTGTATCAAGAAAACCGGAAAATATCAATAAAAATATTCCGACTGGCGAAATTGAAGTGGAAATCATTGAGTTAAAAATCCTGGATTCTTCTGAAACACCACCGATTTATATTGAAGATAACGATCAGACCAATGAAGCCGTGCGTCTGAAATACCGATACCTTGATTTGAGAAAACCGAAATTTCAGAAAATTCTGATGACGCGACATAAAACGGCCAGCATTGCCAGAAATTTCCTTAATGACCATGGATTTTTGGAAGTTGAAACACCGATGCTGGCAAAACCAACTCCCGAAGGAGCCAGAGACTTTCTGGTGCCGTCCCGGGTTCAAAAAGGAAAATTTTTTGGTTTGCCCCAGTCTCCGCAGTTATACAAGCAGATTTTAATGATTTCAGGCGTTGACCGATACTATCAGATTGCCAAGTGTTTCCGCGATGAAGACTTAAGACAGGATCGTCAACCGGAATTTACCCAAATTGATATGGAAATGTCCTTTATTGATAAAGACGACATCATTAAAATCAATGAAGAAATGATCGCAAAAATCATGAAAGAAATCAAAGGGGTCGAAGTTCAAACACCAATGGCGCGGATGACTTACCAGGAAGCGATGGATCAGTACGGATCGGATAAACCGGACACCCGATTTGGGTTGAAACTTATTGATTTGTCTGAAATTGTCGAAAATTCTGAATTTAAAGTTTTTTCTGGAGCAGTGAAAAAGGGTGGTAGTGTCCGTGCGATCAATGCAAAGGGGGCTCAGGATAAGCTAAGTAAAAAGGGCATCAAAGGACTGGAAAGTTTTGTTAAAATTTATAAAGCCAAAGGTCTGGCCTGGATTGATGTTTCTGAAGATGAAATGAAGTCTCCAATCCTGAAATTTATTTCAAAACAGGAAAAAGAAGAGATCTTCAAAAAAACCGATGCCAAACCGGGTGATCTAATTTTCATTATTGCGGATACCAATGAGATTGTCTATAATGCCTTGGGTCAACTCCGATTGGAACTGGCACGAAAACTGGAATATGATTTGAAAGATCAATACAATTTTCTCTGGGTCACTGATTTCCCATTATTGGAGTATGACTCAGAAGCCGGACGATATACTGCCATGCATCATCCATTTACCATGCCACTGGAAAAAGATTTTAAATATTTGGAAAGTGATCTATCAAAGGTGCATGCCGATGCCTATGACATGGTGGTTAATGGGGTCGAATTAGGCGGTGGAAGCATCCGAATCCATAATCAGGAAATTCAGGAAAAGGTATTTAAGGCTCTGGGCTTCACGTTAGAATCCGCATGGGAGCAATTTGGTTTTCTGCTCGAAGCACTTAAATATGGAACCCCACCCCATGGCGGTTTGGCGTTTGGATTGGATCGGTTGGTGATGCTGCTAACTGATAATGATAACATCCGTGATGTCATTGCTTTCCCCAAAACCCAAAATCACGGCTGCCTGATGATGGACGCCCCAGCCAGTGCCAGTCTCGATCAACTCATTGATCTGGGCATCTCAGTGGATGAATTGTAATGAAAGAGATCGGAACGGTTAAATCACTTCACGGAAATAATGCGGAAGTTGAGATTAAGAGAAATTCAGCTTGTGGTGATTGCGGTGCCTGTCATGTCAGTAAAGACCAGTCGGTCATGTTGACGACGGCCAAAAATTCAGTTGACGCAAAAACTGGTGAAACCGTTGAGGTTGAGATGCAATTTGCCAATGTCTTTGTAGCGGCATTTATCATGTATGGAATTCCGCTATTGGCCTTTATTTTCGGAAGTTGTGTGGTATATTATCTGATTGGCACTTTTAATATTGGCTGGGATCAGGTATTGACTTCATTTATAACAGGGATTTGCCTGACAGCCGTCGCTTATCTGGTGATTCGTTTTTTTGACAAACAAGGCCGGTTTAACAGCAAATATCAGCCGGTAATCATCGCTGTCGTTGAAAAGATTGAAACGATCTCCACTCCGATGGAAAAACGAATGGGAAAGTAAACCTAAGGGTATCTGCGTATTTGTACGCTGATACCCTTAAATACTGATATATTTTGAATGGTTTAAATAAAATAAATAAAAAAAAGCTTGATTAATCCATCGATTTTCATTATAATATATTCATTGTCTGGGTGTAGCGCAGCTTGGTAGCGCGCTTGACTGGGGGTCAAGAGGCCGGAGGTTCAAATCCTCTCACTCAGACCATTTTTTATTAAGGTGAAAATATGGGACAAATTAAAAGAAAAAATAATAGACGAGTCAATTATTTAAGAAATATTATTATTGGCATCGTTTTTTTTTTATTGTAGCAATAATTTTTATTTCGAGTTATCGAGGTAATATGAGCATGCTGCTTGAAAAAAAACAATACACCGAATCATACAAAACAGAGATGTATTTTTTTAAAGATATCGATTACCGGGTTATCGATGACTTTCAGGCCAGTGATCTTTCGCTGCAGGAAGGCGAAAAAGCCAATGGTTATAAACCCTTGACCAATACGCCCAAGGTTGTGAATACAGATTATTTGAATAATCAAATCGCCGTGATCGACACCATAATCAAAGAAGAGTATTATAACAACTGGAGTCGGGTTGTCGGGGATATTATCAGTAATTATCAGGGTATTTCCAGCATTACCAGTCAAATTGGCGAAACTGAGCGGGAACGAAAAAAATTCCTGATTGAATCAGTCCAGTATATGGGTCTTGATTTAGCGGCCCTACAACAAAAACGGCAGATTCTCGTTGGATTGCTTGGCGGTCAGGCCAGAAATATTGCACTGAACGAATTGGGACTGTTGTCAAGCGGTTATGTCTACACATCAATACAGCCGGTCGAAAAAGCCTTGAGTGAAAGCATGCTGCCTTACATTAGTACAAATTTTCTTAAAACCGCCAGCAAAGTTGATCAGGAATCAGAAGGGCTTTTGAAGGTGGTAAATAATGACCATATTTATGTGGCCTTTGCAATACCGGCTAAAGCAATTATTATGGGTGAGGATGAGGTCGTTAGTTTTAAAACTGAATTAATGGGCACGGTTGACAGGGGGATTAATCAGGACTATTATGATTTTCTTATTAAACGCGTTGATCAGCTGTACTATTTTCCTAAGCTTCGGTTTGAGTATCAGGATAAAGTATACTCGGGTTATTTTGTCGATGTAGTGAATGAAGGCGATCAGAAAATCATTGTATTGATGCTCAAGGATTATGTTAATGATTTTTCTGAGGTGGTAATCGGTAAGGCGGACATCTATATTCAGGATTACAGTGCCTACGAAATACCCCAAAGTGCCGTTTATAAAATCGCGGAAGAAACGATGATCGATACCGTAACAAAAGGTTATTTCAGCGATTCGCTTCCGGTTGCAGTCGAAAAGTATAATAATGGTAATGCGATCTTAAAGGCGGTGGATAATCCAAAATTGAACAGCGGGATGCGGATCCGTATTTATCCTTAAGGATGTGAACACGATGATTTCAGATAATATTAATCGAATCAAAGCTGAAATACCAGAGCAGGTGACACTTGTCGCAGTCTCAAAATATCAGAGTATCGAAGATACCAGAGCGGTGCTTGAGGCCGGAATTTATGATCTTGGTGAAAGTAGGGTCCAGGATTTTTTAAAAAAGCATGAGGTTCTCGGTGATCGTCCCCGGTGGCATTTCATCGGCCATCTCCAAAAAAACAAGGTCAAGTATATTATCGGAAAAACATTTCTGATTCATTCGGTCGACTCAATTGAATTGCTTGATGTACTTGAACGCGAGAGTAAAAAGCAGGGGATCGTAACGGATGTGCTGCTCCAATTAAATCTAGCCAGAGAAGACACTAAATCCGGAATTCTTGTCGAAAACCTGGAAGGTGTTCTGGCGGCATTGCCTGATTATCAGTTTGTTAGAGTCAAAGGACTGATGGCAATGGGGCCATTAACCCAAAATAATGATAAAATTCGTGAGATTTTTGTGGAATTAAAACGAATTTATGATAGAATAAAAGAGGTAACTGTGGATCAAAATGTTCAAATGCATTATCTATCCATGGGTATGACGGATGATTATTCCATTGCAATAGAAGAAGGTTCCAATATGATAAGAGTTGGACGCAAAATATTTAGTGAGTAAGGAGATACACAATGGCAGCAGAGAAATTTAAGGATAAAATTATTAAGGTTTTTGGTATGGAAGTGGATAACGAGGATGGTTACGACGAAATTTACGAAGAAGATGTCTATGAGGACAATGTCGAAGATACAAAGAGTGCCTTCAGTGCACCGAAAACAAAAAAGACGACATCTTCAAGACGAAGTGAGCTATCCCTTGATGACGGACCAGAAGTTTTAGTGTTGGAACCTGAAGTTTTTAAAGATGCGCCAAGTATTTGTAATAAAATCCGAAATAATAAAACAGTGGTATTGAATCTGAAAAATACTGATTATGAAAATGGTCGCAAGATTTTTGATTTCTTAAGCGGGGCTCTGTTCGCTTTGGATGGATCAATTAATAAAATAGCAGATAATGTCTTTATTTTAGCTCCCAAAGCGGTTGCGGTTTTAACCAATCCTCAACATGATGATTTGGATTTCAACGCACCGATTTTAGAGTGGGATGAGGACATGGAATAGGTCGCTGATGATTCAGGGGATACTTATTCAGGCAGGTAGTTTATTATTTGAACTGATCACCTTATTAATTTTTATCAATATTATTTTCAGTTGGGTGAGTCCGAATCCAAATAATATTTTTGTGAAGACAATCTACGGCTTAACTGAGCCCATTTTGTCACCCCTGCGACGTTTTACAATCATTGGACCATTGGACTTATCAGCTTTTGCCGCTATTCTCATCATGCAAATTGTGCTGTTTCCGCTTTATAAAATGGTCATAACGCTTATTTTCTCAAATTAAATTCAGACTTAAAATATTGAAGGGATGTCTTATGACAGATAAGAAGGATATTTTTTTATTATCACGCATCGCGGACGCGTGCAATAAAAATTTTGAACCCCGATTCTTTGATTTTTATGATGAAGTGTTGCAACAAAAAATAAAGGACACCATTAAATCTAGTGGTGTCCCTTATCTATTTTTTGGAGGGCACCCGGATGCCGAGCGAAAAATGCTCTGCTTGTATCCGGATTATATTGAAACAGAGGATCTGGAATGGCCGATTTTCGCCATTGAATTTGAAAAAACGATGCCGATTGATCATCGCAATGTTTTAGGCGAATTGATGCATTTGGGAATCACCAGGGAGAGTATTGGTGACATCGATGTCGGTGAAGACAAGATTCAGATCATTGCCCATCAGCGGCTTCAGGATTTTTTATGGATCAATTTCAATCAGGTCAAAGGTCGAGAAATAAAAACCACGATTACGGACTTTCGGCAAATTGAGTGCTTTACGAAGAATTTTAAACGGATCTCGGTCGTTGTGGCTTCGAATCGTCTTGATGGAATCATCAATAAAATATGGGGATTTTCCAGGCAGAATAGCCTTGTTTTTATCAAGCAGGGAAAGGTGCGGGTGAATTACTCCGAGATTAACAAAAATGATTTCCGACTGAAAGCAGGTGATATCCTATCGCTGCGGGGAAAAGGTAAGGCAAAAATCATCAGCATGGATGAGCGGACAAAAAAAGGAAATATCCGCCTGGAAGTGGATCGATATGTATGATATTTGAGGGAGTAATAATACATGAATGAACAATGTTATGAATATATTGTACCGGAACAGATGGAACAGCGATTAGATCATTTTTGTTGTACCTTGCCGGGGGATTATTCAAGAGAATATATCAAACGACTGATCACATCTGGGGATGTACGAGTCGATGGCCAGAAAAAGAAAGCCAGTTATCATGTCAAGGCTGGAGAAAAAATCAGTCTGGTCATTCCAGAACCGATCGCCTGTCATTTGATTGCAGAGAACATTCCATTGGCGATTATCTATGAGGATGAGGATGTGCTGGTTGTGAATAAACCGCAGGGAATGGTGGTCCATCCTGCTCCGGGAAACAGCAGTGGGACACTTGTTAATGGTTTGCTTTATCATACCCGGAATTTATCAAATATTAACGGAGTCATGCGGCCGGGGATCATTCATCGGATTGATAAGGACACCTCGGGACTACTGATGATTGCCAAAAATGACATCGCCCATCGCAGCTTGTCAGAACAGCTGAAAGAGCATAGCATTCTCAGGCGCTATTATGGTCTGGTCAAGGGCAATGTCAAATCGAACCGTGGCACGGTGGATATGCCAATAGGTCGACACGAACAGCTGCGAATAAAAATGGCAGTAGTGGAAAAAAACTCCAAAGCAGCGATTACCCATTTTGAAGTGATTAAGCGGTATGCCCAGTATACCCTCTTACGCTTTCAACTGGAAACCGGACGGACTCACCAAATCCGGGTGCATATGGAAAAAATTGGTCATCCGCTGGCAGGAGATCCGCTGTATGGCAAGGGAGACAAGAACAACCCATTTAAAACAGCCGGTCAATGTCTCCATGCCCATACCCTGGGTTTTACCCATCCCAGAACCGGGAAACGTTTAGTTTTCAGAGCACCGCTTCCAGCAGAGTTTAAATCAATACTGAAAAACCTGAAATAGTCTAAAGCGATTCGGTGATGGTTTCCATGGATTCAACGCCTTCTTGAGTTGGCGTGACGTACATGGTGTTTTGGTTGGTAAAGATCACCATCCCCGGTTTGGCTTTGCTCGGTTTTTTCAAATATTTGAATTCCAGATAATCAACCGGAACATTGCTGGAGCCCCGTGATTTACTGTACCAGGCAGCCAGGTTTCCGGCTTCCAGCAGTGTTTTTTCAGTGATGAAACGTCCACCAGCTACAATCAGAACGTGGGAACCGGGACTGTCTTTGACATGAAGCCAGCAGTCTTCGCTCTTGCCCATTTTAGTTGAGATGAAGTCATTCTGATAATTGTTTTTGCCAACAAAGATATGGAATCCTTCTGACGAAACATAGTGCAGGGGTTTTGACGGCACCTGTTTTTTTCGGTCTTCCTTGGAAAGGGCTTTTTTATTAAACTCTGAATGAAGAAATTCATGACGGATTTCCTCGAGTTCAGCCAATTCCGTAGACTGGTTTAAGCTGTTGACCAGGCTCTCCAGATAATAGATCTTTTCTTCGGTTTCGAGAATATAGCCGGCCAGATGCTTTAATGCGATTTTGCTTTTATTGTATTTTTTGTAATAATGCTGGGCGTTCTGGGCCGGGGTCCGGTTGACTTTCAGGGGAATATCAATGGTCTGACAGTCGGGGTCGTAGTAGTTAACGAGAGTCGCAATTTTTTGACCTTTTTCAAGAGCATAGATATTCGCAGTGATCAAATCGCCATATAGTTTGAACTTTTCGCTTTTATGGGAAGCCTCGACATCCTCTTGCAGGTTATCCAGTTTTTTGATATTTTTTTTAACCAGAAGATCAAGCTGTTGACGAAGATTAGCCGCCCTGGTTTTGAAGCGCAGTGCTTTATCCCGCTTAAAATAGTATTCTTCAAGCATTTCTGATATTGATAAGTAAGGTTCGATTCGATGGTCATCCCGCAGATAGTGGAGCGCAATCGTTGAAAAATCCACCATTTTTCTGCCGAGATAAAGAATGCCGGGGTCAGCTTTTGTTTGTATTTCTGAAATAACCTGAGAAAAACTTTCGAATAAATATTTGTTTTGCTTTTTGGTAAGCTCCGAAATAAAAATACTGGGATCGATCCCGCTTCGAAAGCCGATCTCTCTGGCGATGTTGGGACTGATGCCGAGAAAAGTCTGAATAAAGAATTTTTCGACAGAGAGGTCGCCATGTTCGGCCAGAAGTGCATAAAATTGAGTGACGTCGACACCAAAAATATTATGGCGATTATTTTCCGGAGGATAAATATAATTTCGCCCGGGAAGGATTTGTCGGTAACGACTGGATGTTGAACCGACTTTTTTCATCGAATCGAGAATATTCATCGCTTCATCAACCAGGATAATGTTACTGTTTCGGCCCATTATTTCAACCAGTAGTTTGCGGATAACTGTTTCATTAAAGTCATTTTTTGAAGAGATCGAAATTTCCATGATTCGATCAGTTTCATGCTGATCAATGGCAACAATTGTTCCATTGAGAATATATTTTCTTAAAACCATGCAAAAACTGGGTGGTGCACTGGGGTTTTCTTTGATTTTTTCCGTTATATAAGCACGGGGATTACTGGCATTGGCGGAAAGCAAAATATGGTGTTTTTGGTTTCCAAGGTTGACTAAAAGCCGGATTTCATCAAGCTCCGGTTGATAGATTTTTCGTATGCGACCACCAATCAAGAGCGGTTTGAATTCTTCAATTAAGTGATAAAGGGTAACGCCATCATAAGCCATATTAATAATGTTCCTTTCAATTAGATGGATGCAGATGGGATGATTTTATCATGTTCTACAAGGATATAAAAGGGTTTTTATCAGCAGTGCATAAGAAATAATTAAGAAATGTAAAATCAAATTCTATTTAGTGTTCAATAAATAGGGAATCGTTGACTTTTTTATAGGAATTAGATATAGTATATTAATTAGGTAACGATGCGCAATCATTAGATGCCATCATATCTGTTTATTTTCAGCGTGCACGCAATGATTTCAATTTTCAAGAAAAAGCAATGGCCTGGCTAGGATTTCGGCGATCGATCGGGAGTCAACCAGGTGGAATAAAATGGAAATGGAGAAACTTCATGAAAAGTATGACGGGATTTGGGCGGAAAGATTATCGTGATGAGGAAGTCGATTGTTCAATTGAGATTAAAACCATTAACCATCGATTCAGAGATTTTTTTGTAAAAATTCCTAAAACGCTTAATCCAATCGAGGAGAAAATCAGGAATACGGTCTCACAAAGTATCGCAAGGGGACGAATTGAGATATTCATCAGGTATTCGGAACTGGGAACCAAAAATCGTCGAATTGTTTTCAACAGGGATTTAGCCCAAAATTATATCTCGGTATTAAACGAGATTCGTCGACTTGATTCAATGATTGGGGATGATCTCAGCCTATCCTTAATCTCAAAATTTCCTGACGTGATTATGACTGAAGAAGACATTGAGGATTATGAGAGCATTTGGGAAAAAATTCAACCGGTGTTAATAAAAACACTAGAAGAAGTCGATGCCAGCCGCGAGCGTGAGGGTAGTGCTCTAAAAATAGATGTGGTTAATCGCTGTGGTATTGTTCGGGACTATGTTAGAAAGATTAAGGAAAAAAGCCCGGATATGTTGGAACGATATAAAAATGAATTGCGGGGAAAAATTTCTGCCTATGTTGAGTCGCTCGAAATAGATGAAAAACGGTTATTAACAGAGGTTGCCCTAATGACCGATAAGCTGAACATCGACGAAGAATTAACCCGACTTCAAAGCCATTTAAATCGTTTGGAAGGGATGGTCGAGGAAACAGAACCGGTTGGTCGGAAGCTGGATTTTCTGATCCAGGAAGTGAACCGCGAAATTAACACCATTGGATCGAAAGCCAGTGATCTCTCCATTGCAAATATTGTAGTTGATGTAAAAAGTGAGATTGAAAAAATAAGAGAGCAAATACAAAATATTGAGTAGGGGTGTTAAATAAGTCTATGAGTGATTGTCCAGCAGTAAACAAAAAATTAATGAATGAACAATTGACGGAACCTTTTTTTGAACGTGAAAAGGGGATTCTTATTGTCATATCAGGACCCTCCTGTGCCGGCAAAGGAAGTGTATGTAAGATAATTTGTCGGAAAAATCCGGATCTGCGGTTGTCAATTTCGGAAACAACAAGACAACCACGGAACAGTGAAAAACATGGTCGCGAATATTTTTATATTTCTAAAGAGCGTTTTGAAGAGCGGATCAAAAAAGGACAATATCTGGAGTACGCAACAGTCTACGAAAACTATTATGGAACCCCTAAAGATTATGTTGAAAATTTGTTGGAATCTGGTTTTGATGTTATTCTGGAAATAGATATTCAGGGCGCCGCAAAGGTTCGAACGAATTACAAAGAAGGGATTTACATTTTTATTGTTCCACCATCGATGCAGGAGCTGCGGCGGCGAATTGAAGAACGGGGCACCGAAAGCAAAGAACAAATGGAGATGCGTTTAAATTGCGCATATGAAGAAATGAAAAACGCGGATGATTATAGTTATATTGTCATCAATGACGATCTGAACGATGCTGCCCAGCGGGTGCAGAGTATTATCACGGCTGAAAAATGCCGAACCGAACGATTGAAAAATAAAATTGAAGATATTCTTGGGAGGTAACAATGCGATATCCAGCATTAAATGAATTGATTATTAAAGCAGAAAACAAATATTCACTGGTCTTGGCAACCGCTAAGCGGGCCAGAGAAATAGTGGACGGTGATGAGCCACTGGTAAAAATAAAAATCGATAACCCGGTAACGATCGCGACTAACGAAATTGCCGAAGATATGATTCACTGTGTCCACAAGGTGCGAGAGCCAGAGGCAGATCTGCATAGTGATACTTTCAATGAATCGGACGTGATTGTATCTAGTAGTGACGATCGGGATGACGAAACGTCGATCATCGAATAGGATTTATCAACTGTGAAAATTGCCGAAGTTTTTTTAAACCAAACGAACAAACGTCTCGATCATACCTATGATTATAAAATTCCGCAGCATCTGGAAACGGTTATTGAAGGGGGAATGCGGGTTGTTGTCTCTTTTGGAATCGGAAATCGGCAGGTTGAAGGTTTCGTTATTGCAATTAAAGAAACAACTGATTATTCGGGCAAGATAAAAGATATTATCGATCGCATTGATAATCAGCCGATTTTAAATAAAGAACAAGTAGAATTGTGTCTCTGGATGAAGACTGTCTATTGTTCTTTATTTTATGAGGCGCTGGCATATTTTACAACGGCTGTTCAAGTCAGGTCGGAGACCTATTATTACAAAAATCAGGGCTGCTTTGATTTAAACTTGAAAGAATATTGGTTTCTTGGACATTATTTTACGGAAGAAAAAACTGAACTATTAGCTAAAAAAGTAAAACCGGAAGATCAAATTATTTTATCAGAGTTGGCAGAAAAAAAAATCGTCGTTGCTAAAAAAAGATGGAAAATGCTTAGCAATCATAATGAGGAAAGCGATTCGTCAGAAGTTATTTATCATCTATCCGCTAAAGGAAAGGATGCCATTGACAGGGATAAAAGAATTGGAAAAAAACAGCAAGAGTTGCTGGACTGTCTGCTCCACCATGATATGACAGCAGAAGAGCTGAAAATTTTTTCTCCGCAATTTGAAAAAAGCTTAAATTCATTAATCGAAAAAGAATATGTTGCTAAAATCAGGCTTTTATCGAAAGACCAGTCAATCAACCCCTTAATAACAAAAAAAAATGAACGTGCTGTTGTCTTAACAGAGCGCGAACAATATGATTACAAGCGGTACCAGGAATTAACGCAAGTGAACCCGGGTGTTTTTTTTCACGTTTTTGATGGGACCAGTAAATATCGATTGTTTTTCAAAGCCATCGAAGATCAGCTGAAATCCGAAAAGTCAACAGTGATTATTTTTCCGGAAGTCAATATGACTTTTCAGCGGATGGGAATTTTTTATAAGTATTTTGGTGAACAGGTTGGCGTGTTTCACGGTCGACTCACTCCAAAGCAACGAACAAAAATGTATAAACGTGTTCAAAGCGGAGAACTAAAGGTGGTTGTTGGTGTGCGATCCGCCTTGTTTTTACCGTTTAAAAATTTAGGATTGATCATCATTGACGACGAACACGATCTGTCGCACATCAGTGTCGCAACACCCCGATTTCATATCTCTGATGTTGCGAAAAAAGCCTGTGAAATTATGGGGGCCAATTATCTTATAGCTGATGATATGCCACGGATTGCCAGCTGGTATCTGATTGATAAAAACAAGATGCCGATGATACCAATTGGAGAAGCACAACAACGTCACCGAGATATCGAAATTATTGATATGCAAAAAGAAATACGCCACGGCAACATGGGTATTTTAAGCCGAATCTTGTTGAAATATCTCCAGGACGGCTTAAAAAATAAGCGATTAAGTGTTTTGCTCATAAATAATAAAGGTTATGCCAATAGCATTCTCTGTCGTAGCTGTGGCCATATCGAAAAATGTCCCCACTGCGGGATTGCTTTAAAATATTACAGTCAGGATCATTCCCTGCATTGTCCTTATTGCGGTTTTAAATCAACAATTCCTGAGCGGTGCCCGGATTGTGACAGCGACAAAATCAGACATCTGGGGTTTGGTATCGAGCAACTCGCAGAGCACCTGGGAAAGCTTTTTCCAGATATACGAATTGGTATTGTTCAGGGAAATATGAGTCGGGCTGAAATCAAAAAAACAAACCGGGCGATTGCAGATGGCGAAATCGATATTTTAATCGGAACCCAGGTTCTCACAAAGCACTTTTATTTAATGAATGTTGGTGTGGCGGCGGCAGTTCTGATTGACCGGGATCTGAATCAGAGCAGCTATCAGGCCTCGGAAATTGTTTATCAGACCTATCGACGTTTTTTTGAAAAATCGATGGATCGGACAACAAAGGGGTTGATTCAAACCCATGAACCAGAAAATGACACTATTTATTCCATCAAAAATGAAAGTTTTCAGGAATTCTATCGGGGCGAAATTCGATATCGGGAACTGATGAAATATCCACCAGTAATTAATATAATTAATTTGAGTGTTTTTCAGAAAAATGAAAAAGAAGTCGAAAACGACGCATTACGTTTGTATGTCGGGCTTAAAGAAGCATTGAAGGAAAGTGAAAAAGGATGTACCCTTTATAAACCAGTGCGCATTGGGGTTGTTAAAGGCGGGAACATTTCTTATCAAATTGTAATGAAAACAGCAGAGATTGGTGTCTTTCAAAATTTAATGTTAAAAATCATCAAGTTTGGTATAATAGAAAAGTTAAAATCAAAGGTTTCAATTCAAGTAAATTTATAAAAAAGTATTTTAATATTTCATGACGAATCAGGAGGAAAAAATGGCAATTCGACAAATCAGAATTGATGATGATCCAATTCTTAGAAAAAAATCGCGGGTAATCGATGAAATAGACGAGAAAATCAAAACCTTGGTTGAGGATATGTTCGAAACAATGAACAAAGCCAATGGAATTGGTCTGGCAGCGCCGCAGGTGGGGCTTTTAAAACGGTTGTTCGTGATTGATATCGGTGACGGTCCGATGACTTTTATTAATCCGACGATTATTTCAACCGAAGGTGAAGAAGAGGATGAAGAAGCTTGTCTTAGCCTTCCGGAACAGGCGGGTCTGGTAAATCGACCACAGTCATTGGTGGTTGAGGCAACTGATCTGGATGGCAAAGTCTTTCAGCTCTTCTGTTCGGATTTACTGGCACGCGCTGTTTGTCACGAACTTGACCACCTCGATGGGATTTTATTTATTGATCGTGTCGAAAAATGAGAGCGACCAAGGTGATATTTATGGGAACGACCGATTTCGGTGTTCCGGCCCTGGAAAACCTTGTATCTGTCGGATATGACGTTGTTGCAGTCATTTGCCAACCGGATCGACCCAATAAAAGAGGTAAAAAGGTAGAGATACTTCCGCTGAAAGCCAAAGCCCTGGAATTGGGGATACCTGTTTTGCAGCCGGAGAAAATCAAGAATCCTCAATTTGTTGAAGAGTTAAAGCGATTTAGCGCCGATATTTTTATTGTTGCTGCATATGGACAGATTTTATCTAAAGAAATTCTTGAGATACCGACTTTGGGTGCGTTAAATATTCATGGTTCGTTATTGCCGGAGTACCGCGGTGCAGCACCGATTCAACGCGCGATCATCGATGGAAAAGCAAAAACAGGTGTCACCATCATGCAGATGAGCGAAGGAATGGACACTGGAGATATGCTTGCTGCGGCAGAATTTCCAATAACGGAATCAACAACCTTTCAAAGTCTGTACCAAGATTTATCGATTTTAGGTGGAAAACTCTTAATTGAAACCCTGAGAGATGTATTGACAGGAACAATAAAGCCAATTTCTCAAAATGATGATTTAGCAACCTATGCAGAAAAAATTCTTAAGGATACTGGCCATATCAATTGGACCAAAACCAGTCGGGAGATACGGTCTTTAATTAACGGAACGGATCCGGCCCCCGGAGCATATTTGATATATCGGGATGAAAAAATAAAGTGCTTTCATCCCGATATCATCAAATGGGTTGGTCAGGAAAAACCAGGTACGATTATTAGTGCCAATGATCGCGACGGTTTAGTAATCAAGACCCAGGACGGCGCCATTAAAATTGGTGCTGTACAGGCACCTGGGAAAAAGCGGATGGATAGCACTGTTTTTCTCAGGGGAAAAAACCTCGAGATCGGAACTGTTTTAAATTAGTATAAGCAGTTCTTTAGGAAATTGTGCTACGATTAAAAAAATTACAGGAGGATAAGCAATGTTTTTTTTAGAATATTATTGGACGATGCTGATACTTTTACCGGGAATCATCTTTGCGGCCTATGCGCAATATCAGGTCAGTAGTGCTTACAAAGCGTACAGTCGGGTTCCGACAAAAAACGGTATGACTGGAGCGGATGCCGCCCGTCGGTTACTCAATGCCAATGGATTAAATGCCATCAGTATCGAAAATATTGCAGGGAATCTGACCGATCACTATGACCCCCGAAATAAAGTGATGCGTTTATCTTCCGGCGTTGGCCAACAGGCAAGCGTGGCAGCTGTCGGCATTGCTGCCCATGAAACTGGTCATGCGATTCAGGATAAGGAAGGCTACTGGCCCCTGCAGTTTAGAAGCTTTATTGTGCCGATTACTGGTTTTGCGTCGAATTTAGCTTGGCCTATTTTTATTGTCGGGCTTTTCTTTGGACAAGCTTCTGGTTGGGGGATCATGTTTATGAATCTGGGAATTATCATGTTTTCAGTCAGCCTGCTGTTTACAGTAATTACACTACCAGTCGAATTTAATGCCAGTAAACGTGCTATTGCAGCGCTTGTTGACAACAATCTCCTACAGCCAGGCGAAGAAGTCGGGGTGAAAAAGGTGTTAAGGGCAGCTGCGCTCACCTATGTGGCAGCGGCACTGATGTCCTTGTTGACTTTGATCAGATTGCTGGTGTTAAGAGGTTCAAGAGATTGAAAAATATTAGAAAACTGGCACTGGAAACTCTGCTTAAAATTGATTATGATGGAGCCTACTCGAATCTGGAAATCAAGAGCACGCTGCAGCGCTTTCCGCTAAAAGACGAGGATCGGCGTCTTTATTTAAATATTGTCTATGGCTGTCTGCAAAACCAGATCTATCTGGATTATCTGATTACCCAGCAAAGCAGCCGACCGGTCAAAAAACTGCATAAAGCAGTCAGTGAAATATTAAGAATCGCTATTTATCAACTCTATTTTCTGGATAAGATTCCCAACTATGCGATTGTCAATGAATCGGTCAATTTAGCTGCCGAAATTCAGCCTCAGGCCAAGGGTTTTATTAATGGTGTGCTGCGAAATATCATGCGAAAAATTCAAAAAGACGGCAAAGTATTCAAGTTTGAAAATTGGGATAACGAAAAAGAAGCCTTAGCAATTCGCTATTCATTGCCGCTGTGGATTGTTCACAAATATTATGAAGTGTATGGGGTTAAAAATGCAGAAGCAATGATTCCGATGCTCAATGAAAAACCGCCATTTACCGTGCGCTGCAATACCTTAAAAACGTCACCAGAACAATTAATCAAAGACTTGCAGCAAGCCGGAGTTGAAGCAATTCCCGGGAGGTTGTCACCAAATGCCGTCCATTTGACTAACCTGGGGATTTTTGAAAGTAACATAGAGAATTCCCGTTTATATCGGGATGGTCATTTTCTGATCCAGGATCAGGCTGCGATGCTGACGGCGGAACGGCTAAATCCTAAACCAGGTGATCGGGTTTTGGACATGTGTGCGGCACCGGGCGGAAAAACGACGCATCTCAGTCAACTGATGAATAATCAGGGGCAGATCATTGGGCGGGATGTTTATGCCAGTCGCCTGAAACTGATCGAACAGAGCATTAAGCGTTTGGGCTGTACAAATATCAGCCTTGAAGATCAGGATGGCTGCAAATTTTCGCTGACTGATGAAGCATCTTTTGATAAAATTCTCTTGGACGCTCCGTGCACTGGTCTTGGGGTTGTTAGGCGAAAACCGGAGATAAAATACCACAGCAGCAAAGAAGGACGAAAAGCTTTGGTTGAAATGCAAGCGACGCTACTTGAAAATGCAGTAAAATATTTAAAACCTGAAGGAGAACTGCTTTATTCAACCTGTACCATCAATAAAGACGAAAATGAAAATCAGATAAAAAAACTGCTGGTTAAATTTCCCCAGCTACAGATTATTCCAGATCAAAACGGAAACGACTTTACCTATACTAGCCCATTAATGGATGGCTGTGACAGCTTTTTTATGTGTTTATTAAAGAAATAGCAAGTCCGGTCAGTAGTTGACTGGCTTTCGTAATGAGAACAGAGAAAAACGAGCGCTTCAACAGAGGAAAAAGAATTTTGAAAAAATTGAATTCGATCAATTATTTTGATATAATATAGCATCTATGCAAAGCATCCCATTGAGTGGAATACTTCTCTGATAGTACAGGAGAAAACATGAAGGAAAATATTTTTGGCAAAGACATCAATGAATGTGAATTACTGATGACAGGGCTTGGCGAAGCCAGGTACCGTGGAAGACAGCTGTATCAATGGCTATATGAGAAAAAATGCGAAAGATTTAGTGAAATGAGCAATTTTTCCAGTGGCTTAAGGGAAAGACTTTCGAATCAATATGAATTATTTCATGGCAGAATTGAAGCCAAACAGAAAGATCATTGTGATGGTACAAAAAAATATTTAATTGAACTGAAAGATGGTCAATACATTGAAGCTGTGTTAATGCACTACGAACATGGCATTTCGTTATGTGTGTCAACACAGGTTGGATGTAATATGGGCTGTAAATTCTGCGCCTCCACTAAAGGCGGGAAAATCAGAGATTTAACTGCTGGCGAAATACTGGACCAGATCTATTTAACGGAAAAAGAAGAAAAGCTGCGGATATCAAACATCGTAATGATGGGAATTGGCGAACCGCTCGAGAATTATGATGAAGTAATTAAATTCATTCGGATTGCCAATACTGGTTTGGGAATCGGCCAACGGAAAATTACGCTATCCACCTGTGGAATTATTCCGGGAATTGCAGCTTTAGCTGAAGAAAATCTCCAGATAAACCTGGCCATTTCGCTTCATTCTGCATTTTCAGAACGTCGGAAGCAGCTCATGCCCATTGCCAAACAGTATGACTTTGAACCGTTGATGGATGCCTGTAGAGCTTATTTCACAAAAACGGGAAGGCGTATTACCTATGAATATGCACTAATTGACGGTTATAATGATCGTGATGAAGATATCGCGGAACTGATCAAGCTATTTAAAGGTAGCCAAAACCATTTAAATCTTATCGGTTTAAATGAAATTCAGGAATCATCCTATCGAGAGAGCCTCCGTTTAAATTATTTTTTTAGGGAACTGGAAAAACAAGGAATTAATGTTACGATGCGACGCAAAATGGGAAGAGAAATTGACGCTGCATGTGGTCAGCTTCGAAAAAAAAGATATGAGGATAAGGTGAGTGTATGAAATGTGCCTATGGATCCAATGTTGGGTCACTGAGAAAGGTAAATCAGGATGCCTACTTGGCAGCAACCATAAAAAACGTTGATCGTATTTCTTATGTTTTTGCAGTGGCGGACGGGCTGGGAGGACATCGCAGCGGCGAAATAGCGAGTAAAACAGCGGTGGATTTTATTAAAAATAATTTAGCAGAGATACGAAATTATTTTGATCCGGAAGAGATGATGGCTTTTGTAAAATCTATTAATTTGGAACTTAAAAAGATCGGAGATGATGAACCTGCTCGTTTGGGTATGGCAACGACTCTGACCATGTGTATCGTTGACGGGAATTATTTATGTATTTGTCATGTTGGCGACAGTCGTACTTACAGCATTACATCGAACGAAATAGTGCGTTTGACAAAAGACCACTCACTGGTGCAGATCCTGGTCGATGAAGGGAAAATTACCCAGGAAGAGGCAGAAATCCATCCTCAGAAAAATGTTATTACCCGTGCGTTGGGAACTGATAATTCTGTAAATGTGGACTTTTATCGTTATGAGATCAATCCGGAAGCAATTTATCTAATTTGTTCAGATGGTCTTTTTAATATGGTGTGTGATCAGGATATCAAGACCATCATCATGGAAAATAGTCTGGAAGATGCAGCAAAAAAACTCATCGATCTGGCAAACATAAATGGCGGCAAGGACAATATCACGGTGGTCTTGTTCAAGCCTCTGGAAGGAGTGCCTAATGCTCAGTAGAACCTTAGGAAAACGCTATGAAATTGTCGAGCTGATTGGACGCGGCGGTATGGCCTATGTTTATAAAGCACGGGATTTAAAACTGAATCGGTATGTGGCAGTCAAAGTACTTCGGGAAGAATATACCGAAAATGAGCAGTTTATTAAAAAGTTTGACCGGGAATCCCAGGCGGTTGCCTGTTTATCTCATCCGAACATTGTCGGTGTTTATGATGTTGGTGTTCAGGACAATATTTATTATATCATTATGGAATATGTCGATGGGATTACCCTGAAACAATATTTAATGCGCAAAGGGCGTCTGGATTATACTGAGGCGACCCGATTTGTTATGGATATTTCCAATGCATTGCGATGTGCTCACGAAAATAAAATCATTCATCGGGACATCAAGCCCCATAATATCTTATTAACCCGAGACCTCGTGCCCAAGGTGGCAGATTTTGGAATCGCCCGGGCAATCACCAGTTCGACTGTCACGATGACCAACCAAACGATGGGTTCGGTTCACTATATTTCACCGGAACAGGCCAAGGGCGGATTTGTGGATGAACGTTCAGATCTCTATTCATTGGGGATTTTGTATTACGAATTATTGACCGGGAAGCTTCCTTTTGATGAAGAGAATACGGTGACCATAGCGATCAAACATATTCAGGAAGAGATTGTTCCGCCTAAATTGTTGGAGCCCAAAATACCGGAACGGGTCAATCAGATTGTTGTTAAATTGACTCAGAAAAAGCCGGATGAGCGTTATCAAAATACGGATGAGCTGATGGAAGATCTTGAAGCCGTGATGGAAAATCTGAGTTTTGGAGGGAGCGATGGGAATCACCTGAGTAATGATACCCATATTATTCGTGAAGGTCTTTTTCATGTTGAAAATACCGGTAGTCATGCGACCGTACACCCGGATGAAGAAGAGGATGATGACGACTATTATTATGAAACGCCAAAAGAAACGGCTGCCAGAAAGAAGAAGCGTAAGATTATTCTCGTTTCGGTGTTTGCAGCGGTAGCGATCATTGCCATGGGCGTGATGGCCTTTGCTTTTTTTTCCGGAAAGACTGTCGAGGTACCGGATATTAAAGGCAAAACAACGGCTGAGGCAAAATCGATTCTAGAGAAATTGGATCTGGTCTTAGAAGTTGAAAAAGAGGTTTATAACGCAGATGTTGAAGCAGGGATGATCATTACACAAAATCCTGAAAGTGGGAAAGAGTTGCAAAACGGTAAAACCATTAAGGTAACTGTCAGTAAAGGTGTCAAGACGGGCACCGTTCCATCGGTGATTGGCTTGAGTGAAACGGAGGCGGTTAAAGCCATTGAAGCTGCAAATTTTGTCGTTGGTGAAATCAAGCGCGAATACAACAGCAACTATGATGCTGATATTGTCTACCAAATGAATCCCAACGGCAATGCGACTGTCAATGAAGGAACAAAGGTAACAATTTATGTCAGTAAAGGACAGGATCTAATCACTGTCCCTAGTGTGATCGGTCAAACCGAAGCTGATGCAAAAAACACAATTAAAAATGCCGGGTTAACAGTTGGGACAATTACCAATGAATCCAGCAGCGATTATGCAAAAGGGATGGTCATGAAGCAATCACCCTCGGATGGCAAACAGGTTGCAAAAGGATCGGAAGTGGCGATTGTCGTCAGTAGCGGAAAAATATCAACTCAAAAACTAACGATTGATTTAAGTGAATACATTCAAACGACACCAGCAAAATCAGTTAAGGTTAAGGTTGTGTTAACAGCAGCAGATAAAACTGAGACGGTGATTTACGAGGGGACTAATATGTCTGACGATATTTTTTCAGTCAATTTAGAGGGTGTTGGCCGCGAAAGTTATGAAGTGTTTATTGATGGATCCAGTGTTGGCACTGGTAACATTGACTTTTGATTCTGACTGATTGATGAGTAACAGTTTAAAAAGTATTTACGGGTTTATATAACAATTAAGCATTCAATTCGTGCATTTCTTTGAAAGGTTCGACTGGATCGATATTTCAATTGTTATAGAAACCCGTATTTAATTTAAAAATGTGGCGAAATAAGAAAAAATTCTTAACCTGAACTAGGAGGACAAATATTGACAACCAATAAACAGGTCTCGGGGAAAATCATTAAGGGTATCGGCGGATTTTATTACGTAAAAACAGATTACGGCAACGAAATTCTTGAGTGCAAGGCAAGAGGGGTGTTAAGGCATCAAAAGATTATTCCTACCGTTGGCGATGAAGTGATGATTCAATCAGATAATCCCGGAGAATGGGTAATCGAGTCAATTTTGACCCGAAAAAACATATTCTTAAGACCTCCTGTAGCTAATGTTGATATCGGCCTGATCGTTTTTTCAATGACAAATCCCAAGCCAAATCTGTTACTTCTCGATAAGCTTTTAATCAGTTCAGAGATACAGTGTGTTGTTCCAGTGGTCTGTTTTACAAAACGTGATCTCACTAGCACAGCTGAGGAAGATGCGATCAAAGCGATTTACGAAAAAACCCCTTATAAATTGTATTTTTTTAGTAAGGATGATACCGACACCATGGATAAGATTATTGGGGAAATCGGTGGTAAAACGGCTTTTATGGCCGGACCATCGGGAGTCGGTAAATCGACTATGGCGAACTATTTATGCGCTGATCAAACCATGGAAACTGGCGCGTTAAGCCAAAAATTAAAAAGAGGAAAACATACAACCCGACATGTCGAATTGCTAGAAACCAAGAATGGCGGATATTTACTGGATACGCCCGGGTTTTCATCCTATCAGATCGCTGAAATGATTAAACCGGAAGAGCTCCGTGAATATTTTCCGGAGTTTCCTCAAGGAAAGTGTCGATTTAAAAGTTGTCTTCACAGAGACGAACCGGGTTGCAGCGTCAAAAATTCAGTTGATACCGGAGAAATCAGTGCGGTTCGATATGAACACTACCTGAATTTATTGGACGAGATAAAGAAGGACCAATACCGATGAGGACGATCATATTTACAAATGGAGAATATAAAAACAAAGCTTTTTATAACAAATATTTGGGAAATTTTGCTGCAGACTATGTGATCTGTGCGGATGGTGGGGCAAATTACGCCAGAGAGCTGAATATTAAGCCGGATATTATTATCGGTGATATGGATTCAATCACAACTGAAACTCGAGCATTTTTTGCTGAGTGCAGGTTTGACCAGTATCCAACTCAAAAAGACGAAACGGACACCGAATTGGCAATTACTCATGCCATTAAAAAGGGCGCTGACAAGGTGACGATTTTGGGTGGGCTGGGGTCTCGGATGGATCACAGCATTGGTAATATTTATTTACTGAAACGGTTCATGGATGCTGGTGTGGAAGCTGAAATGGTCAATGAAAACAACCGCATTCGTTTAATTGGAAAAGAAACAGCGTTTCAGTTTCCGATTGGCACGATCGTATCGATTTTGCCAATTGGCGGCGATGTCGAGGGGCTCACGATAACGGGATTCAAATATCCGATTACTGCGGGAAAAATGAGCGTGGATAAGCCTTATGGGATCAGTAATGTGACAACAAAGGAAACGCAGCACATCGTTTTTAAAAAAGGGATGCTGCTGATTGTCATTCCCGAAGATTAAGAACAATCAAATCGCAGACATCAGGATTGAAATCATCAGAAAATCATGATCTTCCGATGATTTCGGAAAGCTGATAACCGAGAAAAATTTCCATCTGTCATTTAGTACAGAAACAAAAAAAGAGTCCTGTTAAAGACTCTTCGATGGTTCCGAAGAAAAAGAGACTAAGCTCTTTCGACTTTACCGGATCGCAGACAACGTGTACAAACACTAATTCGTTGTGGTGTGCCGTCAATTACAACTTTGACTCTTTGCAAATTGGGTTTCCAAACTCGTTTATTGTGTTTATTTGAATGACTAACCTGGTTGCCACTTACAACGGTTTTTTTACATACAAAACATTCTTTAGCCATGACATAACCTCCCTTACGCTTACCTTTTATAAAACAAGGTGTATTATATCATAAAAATTAAAAATAAAGCAATAGAAATTTTGACTTAAGCGGAATTATTATGTAAAATAGAGAAATAAAAGATAAGGAGCAATGCGATGAAAATAAATAATGAATTAGGATATATCGATATTACCCGAAAAGCAATTGCCGATATTGCCGGAAACGCAGCAATGGAATGCTATGGCCTGGTCGGAATGGCTCATAAGCGCGGAAAAGACGGTTTGATCGAAATTCTTTCTGGGGAACAGGCCAATAAGGGTGTTGGTGTAATTATTGAAGATGATCGTTTAGTGATTGATCTGTATGTTATTGTCGAGTATGCGATTAAAATATCTGTGGTTGCTGAGAATATCATTTCTAATGTGAAATACCGGGTGGAAAAAGAAACATCATTAAAAGTGAAACGTATCTCTGTGAATGTAGTCAGTGTGCGTGTGTAATATGGAGGACAGAATGAAAACCCAGACAATTGACGGTGAAATGCTCATAAAAATGTTTCGTTATGGGGCGAAAAATCTTGAAATTAATAAGCGAATTGTAGATGAACTCAATGTTTTTCCGGTGCCGGATGGCGATACCGGAACGAATATGTCATTGACCTTTAGTCATTCGGTTTCAGAATTTGACAAGATCGAAAAACGAAATGTCTATAATGTAGCCAAATCGGCTTCTTCTGGCGCCTTGATTGGGGCCCGGGGAAATTCCGGTGTGATTCTTTCGCAACTGCTCAGAGGTTTTGCAGAAGGCTGTAAAGCTCAGGAAGATCTGAGTATCCAGTCATTGGCAGGGGCCTTAAAACTGGCATCGGATGTGGCTTATAAGGCAGTTATGAAACCTACGGAAGGAACCATTCTTACTGTAGCCCGGGAAATGGGCGAGTTTGCCATGGCGAGATACGATGCTTATGACAGTATGGAAAGCTTTATCACCGATGTTATTCGTCACGGCAAGGTCACATTAGAGAAAACCCCGGAAATGCTACCGGTATTAAAAGAAGCTGGTGTGGTTGATGCCGGTGGACAGGGACTGATCTGTATAGTTGAGGGTGCTCTAAAGGCATTGCTAAACGAAGAACTCGGTGTGGAGCTGGAAATTAAAAAGAGCAACCTGGACAAGTTTGTTGACGATTCTCACATGAGACCAGAAGATATTACCTTTGGTTATTGTACCGAGTTTATTATTCAGGAAGCTGAAGAAGTGGATGAGGTTGACTTGAGAACCTATTTAAACACCCTGGGAGACAGTGTGGTGGTGGTAAAAGATGATGCCATTGTCAAGGTACATCTGCATACTGACAATCCTGGTCTGGCATTGGAACGGGCCGGTAGTCTGGGGAGTTTGATCCGGATTAAAATAGACAATATGCGGGAGCAGTTTGCAACTAAGGGAAGCAAAACCGATGAGGCTTTAATACCCTATGGTTTTATTGCCGTTTCACCGGGTGAGGGACTAACAAAATTGTTTAAAGATCTGGGAGTGACCCGGGTAATTTCAGGTGGACAGACCATGAACCCCAGCACCCAGGATTTTTTGAATGAGGTTGATAAACTGAACGCTGAAACCATTTTTATTTTTCCCAATAATAGCAATATCATTATGGCTGCGAAACAAGCCAGTGAAATATCTGATAAGCAGGTGCATGTTATCACTTCAAAAAATATTCCCCAATGTATTGCTGCGATGCTGGCCTTTTCACCAGAGACAACATCAGAGGAAAATGTAGCGGCGATGTCGGAAGCAATTAATCATGTAGCTACCGGAGAAGTGACTTATGCCGTCAGAGATACAAAAATCAATGGCTTAAAAATTAAGAAATCCAATGTCATCGGCATTACCGGGGGTGAAATCAAGTTCACCGGAAAGAGCATCAAGGATGTCACCGAAGAACTCC
Organism: uncultured Lachnospiraceae bacterium; assembly: GCA_964510565.1. Lineage (GTDB taxonomy): Bacteria > Bacillota > Clostridia > Eubacteriales > Eubacteriaceae > Acetobacterium. The sequence continues at coordinate 41,410 of CAZEBY010000004.1, forward strand.
TCGCTGATATGGTAAACGAAGAGAGTGAGTTAATTTCGATTTATTATGGCAAAGACGTTTCCGAAGAGGAGGCCAATACCCTGGCTGAAGAATTATCCGAGAGCTTTGAAGAATGTGATGTGGAAATGCATTATGGCGGCCAACCGCTATATTATTATATTGTCTCTGTGGAGTAGCAAAGATCAATACATCGGGAAAATTTATAACGAGGAAAAACTATGATATGGGAAGATTCACTGGAAAAAGTAAAAGGGGTTGGACCGAAACGTAGAGCTGCACTCGAGAAGGCCGGGATTAAAAAAGTAGCTGATTTATTGTCCTACTATCCCCGAAAATATATAGATCGTAGGGTGTTTAGTGAAGCGGATCAATTTTTAGAGGATCAGGAAATTACGATAAAAGCCACGGTTTTAGATCAGGGTCGGCTCAATCGGATTCGTGGTAATCTTACAATTTATACAGTACCGCTACTCTGGGAAGAAAAAAAAGTGTCAGCGGTGTTCTTTAATCAACCCTATTTAAAAGGAATCTTTCAGGAAAATCAGAATTATTATTTTTATGGCAGGATCAAAAAAGCCTACGGTGGCACAAAGGTTGTTAACCCGCAGTTTGTACTCGCCAGTAATCCGGGAAATTTTTTTGAACTGACGCCGGTGTATCGCAGGATTCAGGGTCTTCCTGATAGTATCATCCCCAAAACACTCCGTCATATTTTTACGGGAGATCTGGAAATTCCTGATTTAATGCCGGAATCGATCCGCTCTTCAGAAAAACTGCTGGATATGAAAAGTGCTTTACAGGCGATCCATTTTCCCAAAAAGACGGAGGATGTTATTCAGGGAATTGAGCGGCTAAAATTTAATGAAGCCCTAAAAATAAATACCGGAATCATGTCTGGTATCAGGGAAAAAGGATGCTCGGAGATTGAAATTAATCATTTTGCGGGTTTAGATGCCTTTATCAACAGTTTACCTTACGATCTGACCGCCAGTCAGCGCTTGGTGCTTGATGATGTTGTCAGGGATTTTAAAAACGGCCAGGTCATGAACCGTTTGGTTCAGGGTGATGTGGGCTCCGGAAAAACTGTAATTGCTGTGATTGCGGCTTGTTTAATGGCCCAAAATGGCTATCAGACCGCCTATATGGCGCCCACTGAGATCTTGGCGCAGCAGCACGGTCGCAGCTTTAAAGAGTTGTTAAAAAATACGGGCATAAATACGGCAGTATTGAACGGTAGCCTGAAAGCTAAAGAAAAGCGCGAGATTCTTGAGCAAGTTGCCAAGGGTCAGGTATCGGTGATCATCGGTACCCATGCCCTGATCCAGCAGGCTGTGGAGTATTATAATCTGGGTCTGGTGATTACTGACGAACAGCATCGTTTTGGGGTCAAGCAGCGGAGTCAGTTATCATTAAAGGGGAACCAACCCCATACCATGGTGATGAGTGCCACCCCGATTCCCCGCACACTGGCATTGATCCTCTACGGAGATTTGTCGGTTTCGTATATCGATGAACTGCCAAAGGGTCGCAAACCGATTAAAACTTATTGTTATAATGAGGCATCACTGCATAAGATCCTGATATTTTTACAGGAGCAAATGTCGGAAGGTCGCCAGACCTTTGTGATTTGTCCGTTTATAGAGGCGTCTGAAGAGCTCGAAGCGGTGCGTGATACAGAAACGGTGTACTTGGATCTGCTGAAAAAAACTGATCCCAAGTATCGGATGGCCTGCCTGCATGGTCGTTTAAAAAGTGAAGAAAAAGAATTGATCATTGAAGCATTTAATCAGGGTGTGATTGATTGTCTGGTGGCAACGAGTATCATCGAGGTCGGGATCGATGTGCCAAACGTTAGCACGATGGTAATTCTTAGCGCTGAACGATTTGGTTTATCTCAGCTTCATCAGCTAAGAGGTCGGGTGGGCCGGGGAAGTCATCAGTCGTACTGTTTTCTGGTCACCAATTCTAAAAGCGAGGATACTCTGGCCCGGATGAAGGTAATTGTCAACAATCGCGATGGACGAAAGATTGCCGATGAGGATTTTAAATTAAGAGGGCCAGGCGATTATTTTGGGTTTAAACAGCACGGTTTACCCAAACTGGGTTTGCTTGATCCCATCGAAGAGCTGGATTTGATAAAACGAACCAGAGAAATTGCCACCGTGTTGTTTGAATCAAAAAATCAGGAGATGCTGTTTTATCGTGATGAATTGCTTAAATCATTTTACATTGATATTGAAGAGGTCTCATTTAACTAGGGGGGAAAAATGCGAATAATTGCCGGTGAAAAGCGGGGGAAAAAATTGGTTGCGATTACTGGCGACAGGATTCGGCCAACCGCCGATAAAATAAAAGGGGCGATATTTAATAGCTTACAACAGGAAATACGGGAAGCGCAGGTATTTGTCGACCTGTTTTCAGGGACAGGAGCGATGGGGCTTGAAGCACTGAGTCGGGGCGTGGAATCGGCTTATTTTTTTGATATTTCAAAAGAGAGTATTCAAACAATAAAAAAAAACATCAGCCTGTTGGGGTATGAAAACCGGGCCAAGGTATTTAATCAGTCTGCCCGCAGCGGGGTGGAAATGCTGGCGAACAATAAGGTGCGGTGTGACATTATTTTTTTGGATCCACCTTATTGTCAGGTCGATGAAATTTATCAATTATTAGAAATGATTTCTGAAAAAGAAATTCTTTCTGAATATGGAAAATTAGTGATTGAAACAGAAAAATCTGTTATAATGCCATTAGTAAAAAATAAATTAACGTGTTACAAGTCAAAAAAATACGGTATCACGACAATTAGTTATTATTCTAGGGAGAATTATGAGCACAAAAATTGCAGTTTACCCCGGGAGTTTTGATCCCATAACCAAAGGTCATCTTGACATGATTGAAAGAGCGACAAAAATATTTGATAAGGTGATCGTTTGTGTAATGATTAACAGCAGCAAAAAATATCTTTTTACCTGTGAGGAGCGGGTTGCGCTGATTAGAGACTGTCTTGACGGTATCGATAACGTTGAGGTTGATTTCTACGACGGACTGCTGATCGATTATGCCAGAATGAGAAATACCAATATCATTGTCAAGGGGCTTCGGGCTTTTTTGGATTTTGAATATGAGTTTCAAATGGCATTAACCAATAAGCATCTTGATAATGAGATTGAGACTTTTTTTATGATAACGAGCAATAAGCACTCGTATTTAAGCTCGACTTTGGTAAAAGAACTTGTTAAATATCAGGGAGACGTGTCCGATTTTCTCCCTAAAAACGTCGAAAAAGCGATTCAAAAGAAATATGAGGAAGGATGTATGAAATGAGGGTACTTGACTTATTGGCAGAATTAGAAGAAGTCGTGGAAAAAGGAAACACGCTTCCCTTTTCATCTAAAGCGTTAGTTAATCCTGAAGAAGTGATAGAGATCATCGATGAAATTAGGGATTCACTGCCCGAAGAACTGGCAGAAGCAAAAAAAATCGTGGCAGAGCGAAAAAAAATTATCTTTGCAGCTCAAAGCGAAGCAGATCATATCAAAGCAGAAGCAGAAAAGAAACTGAGAGAATTGATCGACAACAATGAAATAACGAAAAACGCCACCGCCAATGCTAATGAAATTATGCGAAATGCAAACATCAGTGCAAAAGCATTAAAAACCGGAACTCAAAACTATGCAGATAAGTTGCTTTATAGTTTTCAGATACAGTTAAAAGAAATGAACGATCAAATTGAACAGAATCGACGAGAATTAAAAAACATGAAATAATTGGTAAATCAGGGGTTGTGTGATGAACACGGCCTTTTTTATACCTGATTACTAAAATAAATGAGGTAAAATAATGATCGAAGTAGGAAAAGTACAAACACTGACGATTGAACGCATAACACCCATCGGTGCATATTTATCAGATGGATTTGATAAAACTGAGGTGGTCTTGTTGCCTGAAAAAGAAGTTTCCAAAAACGCCCGGACCGGTGATCAAATCGACGTATTCATTTACCGTGATTCAAAGCATCGGCTGATCTCGACGATCCGGGAACCCAAGATTCAGTTGGGCGAATTTGCAGCGCTAAAGGTTGCCGATATTACTAAAGTCGGTGCGTTTCTGGATTGGGGACTGGAAAAAGATCTGTTGCTGCCATACAATGAACAAACTGTCAAGGTCCAAAAAGGCCGGGATTATCTGGTTAACCTATATACGGATAAAAGTGACCGCTTGTGTGCAACGATGAAAATATATCCACTGTTGAAAGTTGGTGCACCTTACAAGGTGGGCGACTGGATCGAAGGCTATGTTTATCAGATTAATCCGGAGATTGGTGCCTTTGTGGCGATTGATAATCTGTATCATGGATTAATTCTGATAAAAGATGCAAACTCAGACATCCATTGCGGAGAAAAAATTAACGCCCGGGTGTCCGAAATCCGCAATGATGGCAAGTTGGTTTTAAGTCCCAATAAAAAAGCCTACAAGGAAATTCCCAAGGATGCCGTTTTAATCCTGACAAAATTAAACGAAAGTCAAGGCTTCTTGCCGTTTAATGATAAGACCGATGCGTTTGTTATAAAAAAAGAATTCAATATGAGTAAGAGTTCTTTTAAGCGTGCCGTGGGTAAATTACTAAAGGAGAAAAAAATCAGAATAACAGAAAGAGGCATTGAGAAAAATGGAAAATAAAAAGTCCAGGGTAGTCATCATGGGGTGTGAATCCTACGATAACGAACTGGTTTATGAGAAGTTGAAAGCAGCCATTGAACTACTCGGTGGGATTGGGCAATTTGTCAATGAGCAGGAGCGTATTCTACTCAAACCAAACCTGCTGAGAGGAAAAAATCCAGATGCGGGCATTACCACTCACCCGGCCGTATTTGAGGCGATGGTTCGTCTGCTCAAAGAGGCGGATTACAACCATCTTTCCTATGGGGATTCACCAGGTTTTGGCTCGCCCTCTGGAGCAGCAAAAGAAAGTGGCCTCGCGGCCATAGCAAATCAGTATCAGATTCCTTTAAAAGAATTCAGTCATGGTCAGCAGATTGATTTCTTGCTGGGAATCGGTACCAAAAAATTTGATATTGCTCAGGGGGTTTTAGAAAGTGATGCAATCATTAGTCTTTCAAAAATGAAAACCCACGGTCTGACCCGGATCACTGGAGCGATCAAGAATCAATTCGGTTGTGTATACGGACTGAACAAGGGGATGTCTCATGCGCATTATCCGAATATCCGAAGCTTCTCCAAAATGCTGGTCGATTTAAATCGATATCTGATTCCTAAACTGCGACTTTTTGTCATGGATGGAATTGTCGCCATGGAGGGAAATGGTCCGGCATCAGGTAATCCGGTGCCTATGAAGGTCCTGCTGGTATCCGATGATCCGGTAGCCCTTGATGCGACTTTTGCCAGAATGATCAATCTTGATCCGACCTTTGTGCCGACCATTACTTTTGGAGAAGAAATGGAACTGGGATATTGGACAGCGGAAAACATCGAAATCCTGGGAGAACCTTTGGAAAAGTATTATAAGCCTGATTTTGATGTGGTTCGGATTCCTGTCAGTGAAGCGGAGCCGTCAACACTATCTGCACTAAAGCGGTTTCAGGATTTTGTAATTCAAAAACCAGTGGTTGATAAGGATAAATGCATTGGTTGTGGGATCTGTGAGGAAAGCTGCCCAGTTGAGAAAAAGGCCATCCGGATTGTAAAACGAAAACGAAGAAAATATCCACTTTATTTTTATAATCGTTGCATTCGCTGTTATTGTTGCCAGGAAATGTGTCCGGTTGGGGCAATTTCAGTAAAAACCCCCTGGCTTGGTAAACTGACAATCTATAAAAATGTTTAGGTGGTTATTCAGATGCAGTTGAGCAAAAATATCTACAATCAAAAACAAAAAAGTCATTGACAAAATGTTTATAATTTAATAAGATAAGCGGAAATACTTAAAAAGGGAGTGATTCCACTGTTAGCATCAAAATTAATTTTAAAATGTCTCGAACGAGAAAACGTTGAGTTTGTGTTTGGTTATCCGGGAGGTGCTCTACTGCCCCTTTATGAAGCGTTTCGAACATCGCCGATTAAACATATTTTAGTGCGAAACGAGCAAACGGCACCACATTATGCGAGTGGTTACGCCAGAGAATCGGGGCGTGTTGGTGTATGTTTGGCAACATCTGGACCTGGAGCTACTAATCTGGTTACCGGGATTGCGACCGCTTACCTGGACTCGATTCCAATTGTTGCGATTACCGGCCAGGTGGATCGGGCACTGATCGGAACAGATGCCTTTCAGGAGGCAGATATTACTGGTGCCACCGCTCCCTTTACAAAACACAGTTATTTGGTTCAGAATGCAGCAGATATACCCAGAATCATAAGAGAAGCCTTTCATATTGCTTCAACTGGCCGCCCGGGACCGGTCCTGATTGATATTCCCCGTGATGTTCAGCTGGAAAATGTCAAAACCGGTTTGAATTATGACAAGGTTGACATTCTGGGGTATAAACCTAATTTGAGCGGCCACAGTGGTCAGATCAAGCGGGCCATTAAAAAGATCAAAGAAGCGGAAAAACCGGTAATTTATGCCGGCGGCGGCGTGGTTTTGGGAAATGCCCAAAACGAATTGCTTGCTTTTGCTGAAAAAAACAGTATCCCGGTTATTACCTCGCTGATGGGGATTGGTGCTTTTCCGGAAGATCACCCGCTTTATTGCGGGATTGTCGGCAGTCATGGCTATAAGTATTCCAATGTCGTGATGAACGGGGCTGATTTGATCATTAACATTGGGGCCCGGATGTCGAATCGCGCGACGTCTCAGTTGACAAGATTCGAAAAAGATACCGATTTCGTTCATATTGATATCGACCCGGCAGAAATAGGGAAGAATATGGAAACGAATATTCCGATTGTCGGGGATGCCAAAACCGTGTTATCCGAGCTGATTCAAAAGGATACCATCAAAGATCATACGCCCTGGTTGACAGCAATAAAAACCATACGGAGTGAAAATCCGTTGGTTTATGATGCCGATCCTCCCTGCAGTGAAATGATTAATCCGAAAGTCTTATTTAAAGACATGTCTGAAATGACTTCAGATAATGCGACGGTTGTCGGAGATGTGGGACTCAATCAGATCTGGTCGGCGTTATACTATCCCATCATCAAAAACCGCAGATATTATACTTCCGGTGGATTGGGAACGATGGGTTACAGCATTCCGGCAGCTTGTGGCGCCTGCTTTGCCACCCTGGATAAACCCAAGGAAATTTTCATCGTTTGTGGTGATGGCAGTTTTCAGATGAGTATGGGTGAACTGGGAGTCATTGCCGAACACCAGTTGAATGTCAATATTATTCTGATTACCAATACCAAGTTGGGAATGGTGCGGCAACTGCAGTATGATAACTATGGTAAAGGGCATTACAGCGGCACCGATATTAATTTTGATATCGATTTTATGAAACTGGCCGAAGCTTATGGCATAAAAAGTTATAAAGTGGACAAAAACGCTGATTTTAACAAGGTGCTCCCGGAAGCGATCAAACATCAGGGACCAACCTTGATTCAATGTCAGGTTCATCCTGATTTCATAAGGATTTAGGGAGAGTGATTATGGAGAAAAAAACCTGTTTATCATTGTTGGTAGAAAATAATTTTGGTGTATTGAGTCGCATTTCAGGGCTTTTTGCCAGACGCGGTTATAATATTGACAGCCTGACAGTCGGCACCACCGAGAATGCCGAGCTGTCGCGGATCACCATTACGGTTACTGGTGACGATCAAATCTTGACCCAAATAAAAAAACAGCTCAATAAACTGATTGATGTGATCACTGTGATTGAACTCAAACCCGATGAATCGATTATCCGTGAGCTGGTTTTTATCAAGGTAAAAGCTGATGATACCACCCGATCACAGATTGTCGAGATTGCCAACATGTTCAGAGCCAATATTGTGGATGTCGCCAGAGAAAGTCTGGTCATTGAAATTACCGGTACCCGGTATAAAATAGAAGGCTTCTTTGACATGGTTGAACCTTACGGCATTCTCGAGTTTGTCCGATCGGGAGATACGGGGTTACAGCGGGGGACAAAAATTTTGTCTCACTGATAAATAATACAAAAAATTAACGGCTACGAACCGCTGAAATATATTTCAGCGGTTCGTGGCCGTTAAAGCGATCTTTAATTAACTGTTTTTTTACTTGAATAAAGAACAAATATACAATTTTTTTATCTCAAAAAGTGTATAATTATTAATGTTGAAAAGAATAAAGAAATAATATTCATCTGCCGAATTTGAAAGGAGTTTTATCATATGAGTCATCAAACACATGAACATGGATGTGGTTGTGGATGTCAGGATGGTCAGCATAATGCTTTTGAGGAGTTAAACCCCGTTTTAGATCACTATGCTGATATTCCCGGTAGTCTGATTACCATCTTGCAGAAGGCACAGGAGCTTTATGGCTTTTTATCGGTTGAGCTGATGCGTCACATTGCGCTAGAAACCCACACCAGTATTGCCAAGGTTTACGGGGTTGCTACCTTTTATACCCAGTTTCGATTTGAGCCAGTCGGTAAATACCTGATTATGCTTTGTCAGGGAACTGCCTGTCACGTCAATGGTTCACAAATGATCGAAGAAGCGGTGTTGGATTACCTGAATATTAAAGAGGGGGAAACCACCCCTGATGGGCTGTTTACCCTGAATAACGTTGCCTGTCTGGGTTGTTGCAGTCTATCTCCGGTGATGATGATTAACGATGATACCTATGGGCAACTCACCAAAGAAAAGGTGACCCATATTCTGGCTGAGTTAAAAGAGGTGGGTGGCAACGCAGCAGCTGATTCGGAGGCGATCGCACAGGAGGTGACGGCATGAAAATTGTAATCGGAGCAGGCAGTTGCGGGATTGCCGCCGGCGCTCATAAAGTTCAGATCGCTTTTGAAGAGATAATTGCCGAAAAAGGTTTAAATTTAGCAGTCGAACAAACTGGCTGTATCGGTACCTGTTACCTGGAACCGATTGTGGACGTGATCGATGATGGTGGCAAAAAAATTACCTTCGTCAATGTCACAATCGGGGATGCTCAACGAATCATTGACGATTATGTAGTTGCTCAAAAAGAGCTGACGGATTTGCAAATTTCCCAAGACGACCTCACCATGATCGGCAAACAAAAGCGGATTGTCCTGAGAAACTCCGGCATTATTGATCCCGAACGGATCGAAGACTATCTGGCTGTAGATGGCTACCTTGCTGCTAAAAAATGTCTTGAGGAGATGAATCCGGAAGACATAATCGAAACCATTAAAATAGCGGGCTTAAAAGGCCGGGGCGGGGCCGGATTCCCCACCTGGTTCAAGTGGGATGCCGCCCGGAAATCCCCGGGAAAAACCAAATATATGGTCTGTAATGCTGATGAAGGCGACCCCGGAGCCTTTATGGACCGATCCGTGCTTGAAAGTGATCCCCATGCTTTAATCGAAGGGATGTTAATTGGTGCCAAAGCGATCGGTGCCAGCGAAGGGGTCGTCTATGTCCGGGCTGAATATCCGCTGGCAATCGTCCGACTTCAGAAGGCCATCGATCAGGCCCGGGAAAAAGGCTATCTTGGAAAAGATATTTTTAATACCGGATTCGACTTTGATCTGCGGATCAAAGCCGGTGCCGGGGCCTTTGTCTGTGGCGAAGAAACGGCTCTGATTGCGTCACTGGAAGGGGAGCGGGGGATGCCCCGGTTAAAACCACCCTTCCCGGCTCAGAAAGGTTACTGGAGCAAGCCCACCAACATCAATAACGTCGAAACCTTTGCCAATGTCCCCTGGATTTTCCGTAACGGCGGCGAAGCCTATGCTGCCCTGGGCACTAAAGAGAGCAAAGGAACCAAGGTTTTCGCGCTGACCGGCAAGGTCAAACGGGGTGGTTTGGTAGAGATTCCCATGGGACTAACATTAAGAGATGTTATTTTTGGAATTGGTGGGGGTATTAAAGAGGATCGCGCCTTTAAAGCCGTCCAGATGGGAGGACCATCTGGAGGATGTATTCCGGCAGCGTTGCTGGATACCCAGATCGACTACGCCGAAATCACGAAAACCGGTGCCATCATGGGTTCCGGAGGGATGGTCGTGATGGACGAAACGACTTGTATGGTGGACATGGCCCGCTTCTTTCTTGACTTTACTTGTAAAGAATCCTGCGGTAAATGTACCTATTGTCGAGTTGGTACCACCCGGATGCTGGAAATCCTCAACCGGATTACTCAGGGTCAGGGTCGTGAAGGCGATATCGAACTGCTTGAAGAACTTTGTTACAAGATTAAAGACGGTTCGATGTGTGGACTGGGACAGACGGCACCCAACCCGGTGTTGACGACCATTAAATATTTTAGAAACGAATATGAGGATCATATTTATCATCATAAATGCACGGCCAAAAGCTGTAAGCCACTGTTGACCTACACCGTCGATACCGAAAAATGTGTCGGCTGTGGGGCCTGCAAGAAAAACTGTCCAGTGGATGCCATTGAGGGTGAAAAGAAGCAAGTTCATCAGATTCTTCAGGATCGCTGCATCAAGTGCGGAAAATGCTTCTCGGTCTGTAAATTTGATGCGATTATGATTGATTAGAAAGGAGTGGGATGATGAAAAAATATAAATTAAATATTGATGGAAAAGAAGTGACCGGAAGTCCCGGACAAACCATTTTAGAAGTAGCCCGGGAAAATGCGATTGATATTCCCACCCTTTGCTATGACGATCGACTGGAAATTTACGGTTCCTGTGGACTCTGTGTGGTAGAGGTCGAGGGGATTCCGAAGATTTTAAAAGCCTGTGCCACTGAGATTACCGATAATATGGTGGTCAATACCCGAACGCCGCGAGTCATCGAATCGCGAAAAACCAATCTGGAATTACTACTCTCAAAACATATCGGCGATTGTGTTGCGCCCTGTAAACGGGCCTGTCCCGGCACCACGGACTGCCAGGGTTATGTGGGATTAATAGCCAATGGCGAGTTTGAAGAAGCGCTTAAACTGATCAAAGAACAATTACCCCTTCCTGGTGCGATTGGACGGGTTTGTCCCCATCCCTGTGAAACGGCCTGTCGTCGCGGCGAAGTAGATGAACCGATTGCCATTGCCTGGCTGAAGCGTTTTGCGGCCGACTTTGATATGACGCATGAGATGTTCGTACCGAAAATTGCCAAAGCTACGGGAAAAAGTATCGGAATTATTGGTGGTGGCCCCGGCGGGCTGACAGCTGCTTATTATCTGATTCAGGCCGGTCATGCGGTAACCATTTATGATGCCATGCCCAAAATGGGCGGGATGCTTCGTTACGGAATTCCGGAATATCGACTGCCCAAAGGGGTGGTGGATGAAGAAGTGGGGCTGATTGAAGAGATGGGAGTCGTCTTTAAAAATAATACCCGGGTCGGGGTGGATGTTTCTTTTGAGTCGATCCGGGCAAGTCATGATGCGGTTTATGTGGCCTTGGGTGCCTGGACCAGTTCCGGCCTTAGATGCGAAGGCATCGATGCCAGCGGTGTCATCGGTGGGATTGAACTGCTGCAGCAGGTGGCGAACAACGAACCGATTACCCTCGGCGAAAAAGTCGCCATTGTTGGCGGTGGCAATACCGCCATGGATGCCTGCCGGACGGCACTGCGCCTTGGTGCCAAAGAAGTCTATAATATCTACCGTCGGACCAAAGCGGAAATGCCGGCTGAAGAAATTGAAATCATCGAAGCTGAAGAAGAAGGGGTTATCTTTAAAAATCTGACCAACCCGATCGAAGTGATCAAAGGCGAAGCCGGGCAGATCGTCAAGATTCGTCTTCAGAAAATGGCGCTTGGTGAGCCGGATGCCAGTGGCCGAAGAAGTCCGGTACCGATTGTGGGTGAGGAAGAGATCCTTGACGTGGATACGTTGATTCTGGCTATCGGCCAGGGCATCAACCCGGATGGGATTGGCACCGCTAATCCTGATGGAGAAAAAGAGAACCGCCTGGCGTTGACAAAGTGGAACACCATTCTGGCTGATGAACAGACGTTTAGAACCAATCTGGACGGTGTTTTTGCCGGCGGTGATTGCATCAATAGTGGCGCCTCGATTGTTATCAAAGCGGTAGGCGATGCCAAAAAAGCCGTGCCATTTATCGAAGCATATTTAAATGGTGAAACCATTGCCTATCATGAACCCTATTTTGTAATCCGGGAAAATATCGATCAGGATTATCTCGAAAGCATCAACAAAAACAAACGGCCAGTGATGGTTCATCTGTCACCGGATGAGCGCAAGGATAACTTTCTGGAAATGATGGAAGGATTTACCCCCTTACAAGCCGTGGAAGAAGGAAAACGCTGTCTGGAATGCGGTTGCCAGGATTACTTTGAATGCAAACTCGTCAACTATGCCAATGTTTATGAGGTGAAACCGGACCGCTTTAAAGGAAAGAATCCAGAAGCCAAGATTCAGGATGATCATCCTTTTGTAATCCGGGATAACAGTAAATGTATAACCTGTGGACTCTGTGTCAGGGTGTGCGAAGAAATCGTTGGTGTTTCTGCTCTTGGTCTGGTCGATCGCGGTTTCGAAACGATTGTCGAACCAGCCCTACGTCAGCCCCTCAAAGAAACCGGATGTGTCAGCTGCGGGTTATGTATCAGTGTCTGTCCTACCGGCGCTTTAAGAGAAGGCCTTATTGGCATTAAACAGGTGCCCATGGATACCGTAAAAACCGAGTCTACCTGTGGTTATTGTTCAGCTGGTTGTCAGATTGTGATTGAAACCAAAGGGGATATGATTATTAAAGCGGTTCCCCAGAACAATCATGTTGATCTCAATCAAGGGGTGATGTGCGGACGCGGTCGTTTTGGTACCAATCTGGTGCAGTGGGGCGAGCGCCTGACGATGCCGCTGATTCGCAATAAACGGGGTGAACTAAAAGAAGCGAGCTGGTATGATGCCTTCGTGACGATTGCCAAAAAATCTCAGAGCATTGCTGCCCGTTATGGGGAGTCAGCGGTAAAGGTCGGTATTTCACCGAAATATACCAACGAAGAGATTGTCAATATGGCTGAACTGGCCAGGGTGCTTCGTGGTGAAACCTTCAGTTTTTCCAATCGGGAACAGGGAGAAGATCAAGTTCTCCTGAATAACAAAAGGCTTGAAGATATGGAAGCCATTGTGATGGCGGATACCATCCTGGTACTCGGATTGCTGCCGGTCAATAACCCCATTATTAAATATAAGCTGAGTCAGGCATCAAAGAATGGGGCCAACATTTTTGTGATTAACCATCTGGAAAGCGGTTATGATCATATTGCCGATGAGTTCATTACCGAATGCGATGATCTTGAATTTTTGGGAGAAATCACTAAATATATCATTGAAAATGGTAATCTGAATACAAATTCTAAGAATCAGAAGGCCTTAGAAACATCACTGGCCGATTTTGACATTTGTGATGAAGCACAGATTATCGGGGAAGGTTTGGTTAATGCGAAAAACCTGGTAGTTGTCCTGGGTGACAAATACGTCACTGAAGAAGCTTCAACAATGGCGGCAAATATCCTTGGTCTACTGGGAAAAACTGATGGCAAACGCAGTGGGATTTTTAGAGTCGCGGTTAAAAATAACAGCAGAGGATTAGCGGCCCTGGGCGTCACCAATACCCCGGCGGTCTTAAAAGATGCCAAAGCGTTGCTGCTATTTGGTGAAGAACCCAATGCGGATTTAAGTGGATATGAATTTTTAATGGTCCAGGATACCCACCTGACTTCGGCGGCTCAACAGGCTGATGTGGTTCTGCCGGCACTGGCCTTTCCGGAAGTCAATGGCAGCTTTGTCAATACTGAAGGACGTCTGCTTAAGGTGAAGAAATCTGTCGATAATCCGGTGGGGTTGAACAACATCGAGATGGTACAGGCGATTGCTGAGATTTTAGCGAAGGATCCTGGTCCAGTTTGTCCAGGTTTAATTCGAAATGCCATTAGCGAAGCCAATGACGCTTTTAAAAACGTCGCGTTTGGCGAAATGCTAAACAATCAACAGGTAGATTCTGTTGGGGTGGAACTCAAACCATACACCGATGGACGTCTCTTTACAGAAATACCGTACACCGACTATCTGATGAATGAGATCCAGGGGAAATTAAACGCGGTGATTAAACATTAAGTCTGGTTAATTTAAAGTTTAAAAAGAGCGCCGGATGATTAAAATAACCCGAATTACAACCAAAAGCACCGTCAGGATATCCTGACGGTGCTTTAAATAAGTAAAACAGAACAGTAACAGGGAGCATTAATCTTCGGCACAAAGCAACAAGAAAATTTCGCGGTCAACACCCGTCAGGTTGGTTTGATCTTCAAAGGTGAGACAGCGGATTTTGTCGACAATGGGATTATTTTCAGCGTACAGGACATCCGCCGCCATCGTAAGTCTCATTTGAGTGGGGGACAGATTTGTCAACTGGTAGGAGGCCGGATATAACGTGATACTCACCCGCTTTTCGTTCTTGACAAACACCATCCGATTGCCGCAGACAAGACCTTGTTCAAGGTAGGTCCAACCTTCACTTTGGGCTTTTTTGAGGATTTTATTCATGGCTAACCCGATATTCTTTTAAGTGATTTTGATATCCCATCAGGGCACCTCCGGTGTGTGTTTGAAAAATTGTCAAAGATAATTATCACGTCCAGCATAACGCGCCCATGAAAAATTGTCAAGGACCGCTTTTGTATTTATTCAATGTTAAATTGTCGATACTTTTGATATAATAGCTATGTTTGTGTAAATGAACCGAAAACAATAAAGAAAGAGAGTCAAAATGAAAAGTATCTTAATCGACGGGAACAGTCTTTTCTACCGGACATTTTATGCCATACGGGAAATGACCAACTCAAAAGGAATTCCAACCAATGCCATCTATGGCTTTGTCAACATATTAGTTAGAATTCAAGACGAGTACCAGCCGGATTATCTGGGCGTGGCCTTTGATTTAAAAGGACCAACTTTCCGGCATTTAGCATACGATGATTATAAGGGTGGGCGCCAAAATATGCCGGAATTGCTGGCGGAACAGTTTGTGATTTTAAAAGAGCTCCTTAAAAAAATGGAGATTGCCATTATCGAGCAGGAAGGGTTTGAAGCCGATGATATTATTGGCACGCTGGCAACCATTGGATCGGATAAAGGCATTCAAACCGAAATTATTACCGGTGATCGGGATGCGTTTCAGTTGGTGGGTCCTAAAATAAAGGTCTTGTATACCAAAAAAGGTATCTCCCAATTGGAAGAGATCGATGAAGCCTGGGTTTTGGATCAATATGGACTGACACCTAAAGATCTGATTGATCTAAAAGCCCTGATGGGTGATAAATCGGACAATATTCCCGGAATTGCCGGAATTGGTGAAAAAACAGCCATTAAGCTGGTGCAGCAATACGGTAACCTGGAGACGTTGTATCAACATATTGATGAGCAGAAAGGCAAACAAAAAGAAAAAATCATCGCGGGCAAAGCGGATGCCTTTATGAGTCGGATGCTGGGAACCATCAAACGGGATGTACCCTGGGAAGGTGATTTTGAAGATCTGACCTTTCACAATATCTTTAATCCTGACAGCATTGCCTTACTCAAAGAATTGGAGTTTAATACGCTCTTATCAAAAATCGATGCGGCCGAAACGGTGGCGACCATCGAAAAGTCAGTTGATTTTCACTGGGTTAAAACAGCCGCTGAGATGGACGGCTTACTGAGTGATTTGGCTAAAGCCGAGGCCATGACGGTTTATTATCATCAGGAAGAAACACAGATTTATCTGGCGCTGGGAATTGCAGACCGCTATTATTATCTTAATCCGCAGACCGTAGCCGGGTTGCAGTTTTTCGAGCGACTTAAGAATCTGCCAAATATCCAAAACTTGGCCCTCACCAGTCAGGATTTAAAAAAACTGATCCATATTTTTCATCGACAGGGTATTACCGCAGTCAATGAAGCTTTTGATACCTATATCGCCACTTATCTACTAAGCCCCGGCGATCAGCGCTATGATCTGAAATCAGCTGCCTATCAATATCTCAACCGGTCGATACGGGATGATGAGGAGATCTTTGGTAAAGGCAAAAAATTGGTGAAAGCTGGAGGGTTGGATGAACAGCTGCTGGCAGAGTATATGATCAAAAACTGTGAAACCATCACAGATTTAAAAACGGTGCTGGAACAACAACTCCAGGCAACGGGGATGATGACATTATTCAAAACCATTGAAATGCCTTTGCTGGAAGTGATGGTTTCAATGGAAGAACTGGGTTTTAAAATTGATCTGAACCAGCTACAAGTCCTATCAGCGGAGTTTGAAAACAAACTTGCCCGCCTTACTAGTGAGATTTATGAACTGGCAGAAACAGAAGCCTTTAATATTAATTCACCTAAACAATTGGGCGAAGTTCTGTTTGAACAATTAAAACTACCGGTGGTGAAAAAGACGAAAACCGGCTATTCCACCAATATTGAGGTATTGGAGCAGCTGATCCATTTTCATCCGATTATTGAAAAAATTATTGAATATCGGATGCTGTCCAAGTTGGATTCAACCTATGGTCGCGGTCTAATGGCTTTTGTTGAGCCAAAAACCCATAAGATTTATTCGACCTTCAATCAAACCGTGGCGGCTACCGGACGGCTCAGCAGTTCCAATCCTAATTTACAGAATATTCCGGTCAAAACAGAAATGGGCCGGGAGATCAGGCGGGTATTTGTGCCGTCGACAGTCGATCATGTTCTGGTAGATGCCGACTATTCTCAGATCGAGCTGCGGGTTTTAGCCCACCTTTCTGGTGATGAAAACCTGATTGATGCGTTTAAAAAAGAACAGGACATTCATACCCGGACCGCCGCCGAGATTTTTGGAGTCCCGCTCGATGCGGTCACCCGAACCCAGCGCGGTCAGGCCAAGGCCATTAATTTTGGCCTGATCTACGGCAAACAGGCTTTCAGTCTGGGAAAAGATCTGGGGATTTCCAGAAATGAAGCCCAGGATTATATTAATCGCTATTTTGCCCGTTATCCTCAGGTACAGGAATATATGGAAGCCGTTAAGCGGCAGGCCAAAGAAGAGGGCTATGTCACTACGATCTGGGGCAGAAGGCGGTATATTCCGGAAATGAACTCCAGAAACGCCATGCTGGTTCAGGCCGGGGAACGGATGGCCTTAAATACCCCGATCCAGGGGAGTGCGGCTGACATTATCAAGCTTGCGATGATCAAGGTCTATAACCGTTTGAATGCGGAAAATCTGGAAGCTGAGCTGATCTTGCAGGTACACGATGAGTTAATCATCGATACGCCCAAAAATGAACAAGCTCAGGTGGAGCGTTTGATTAAAGAAGAAATGGAAGGGGCAGCGGTGCTCAGTGTGCCGCTGACTGTTGATGTCAACACCGGGATGTCCTGGTATGAAGTGAAATAGCAGGTTTTGATGATGAGAGTAATTGGGTTAACCGGTGGCATTGCTTCAGGCAAATCCACCGTAACAGATATTTTAATGAAACGTTTTAATTACATTGTTATCGATGCGGATCAATTGGCCAGGCAGGCCGTAGAGCCGGGAAGTGCCGGATTAAGAAAAATTTCAGTGGCATTTGGAAACGAAGTGATCGACGAAAATGGGGAGTTGAATCGCAGCCTGCTGGGGGAGATTATCGCCAATGATCCACAGGCCAGAGAAAAACTCAATGCAGTAATCCATCCGGAAATAAAGAAACTATATGATCAGCAAATCAAATTTTATCAAGACTTAGGAATGCCGACGGTTTTCTTTGACTGTCCGCTGCTTTTTGAAACGAATCTCCAGAATACAGTAGATGAGACCATCCTGGTAGTAGCAGACAAGGCGATTCGGATCAAACGGATTATGGAAAGAGACGGATTATCAGAAGAGCAAGCGGTTAAGCGTATTGAAATGCAGATGTCTGATGAGGAAAAGATCCCTTTGGCGGATATCAT
This sequence comes from uncultured Lachnospiraceae bacterium, assembly GCA_964510565.1. Classification (GTDB taxonomy): domain Bacteria; phylum Bacillota; class Clostridia; order Eubacteriales; family Eubacteriaceae; genus Acetobacterium. The sequence continues at coordinate 59,423 of CAZEBY010000004.1, forward strand.
TATTGAAAATAATGGGAGCAAGGAAGATCTGCTGATTATGACAAATTTATATTTTTCCAATCGCAAGCTACTGGTGAATGAAATACGGCCAACTGAAGAAGTTATAAAAAATAAAAAAAATAGTTGATATTTTTTTTTCATTCCATTATAATAATAAAACAGGGTTAAACACCTGTTTTTATGCGAGGATGGTGGAACTGGCAGACACGCAGGTTTGAGGGATCTGTTGCAGCAATGCAGTGAGGGTTCAAATCCCTTTTCTCGCACCAATAAAAAGATTAAAAGTCGATTGCTTTTGTAATCGGCTTTTCTTTTTTCCAATGTTTAAGGAAAATGATGACAGGTTATCATGGGTTGAATTAAAAATTAAGTCAAAAAATAGGATTAATTGTTACCATTATAAAGTAAGGTTATGATTTGACCGACAAAAAACAGTGATCGTGTGAGGAGAAGAATGAAAAAGAAAATATTATTAGGAATTATAGCGATTGTATTATCAATGGCTATCGCGAGTCCGGTACTGGCTGATTCAAAAAGTGCCTGCGTGGCCATTGGTGCTGACAACACTGAGACTCAGCTCAAAACGGTTTATAGTTATTTTAATATTAAAAGAGGCGATGTAGAAGAAACAGTTGTGACCAATGCAGATGAACGGAAATATCTGGAAGGTGCGGTGTCCCTTGATAAAATTGGAACATTGGCACTTTCCAGTGTTTACGTTCAGGAAAAGTCATCAGGAGGAATCGATCTAGAAACCCACAACATTGATTGGGTTACCGATGCTATGTATACATCGGCATTGGGAACCGCGGGTATCAAGAACGCTAAAGTGATTGTGGCCGCGTACACACCGGTATCGGGAACTGGTGCTCTGACCGGGATTTATAAAGCTTATGAGGTCGCAACCAACACCAATCTGGATGAAGCCGCAAAAACAACAGCAGTTGAAGAAGTTGTCGTGGTCGGCGAACTTCAAGATGCCATTGGTGAGGATGCCGTAAATATTATCAACAGCCTCAAAGGTGAGATTGCTCAAACAAAAACCATGAACGACGATGAAATTCGGGAACTGATTATCGAGACGGCAAAAAAATATGATACTGTTTTGGATGATCAGCAAATCGAAGAGATTTTAACTCTGGTCAATAAGTTTAATGAGTTGAATATGGATCCGGATACCTTCATTAAGTTGATGGAAGCCGGTCAGAACACTCAGGGATTTTTCCAGCAAATTTCAACATTTTTTGAAGATATAGGAAGTTTTTTCAGCAACTTGTTTTAGTAGGAAACAAATTAAATAATGACTAGCATTTAAAGTAAAACGCTGTTATGTCCGATTTGGATGATAATGGCGTTTTTTTTAAAGTAATTAGGTGTTTAAAAAATTGATTGACAAAATTTGATTAAAAAGATATCATCGTAATTAAAGAAACAAACTTTAATTTAGATGAAACTATCTTTTATATCTTACAAATGACATCAAACTCATTTATTCAAAATGGGTCGACAAGGGTTTCAGGGGAAGGACAAAGATGAGATTTGTGCCAATCTTTTGCTTGCGGGAAGGTATGACAATTGCTTCGGACCTGTTCGGGGATCAAGGCGAGCTGGTCCTTGCAAGAAATACTGTTTTAGATATCGAATTAATCAGAAAAATCAGTGAGTTTAAATGCACTGGCCTCTATATTGAAGAAGAACCGATACACAGTATTCCTATTGTAAATACGATTAACAGCAGCCTGAGAGAGAAGACAGTTAATGGCATCAAAGAGATTTTCATCAGTAAAGAGAATAACCTGCCGGTTCAAAGAGAACAATTCACCGCCATGGAAAATCAGGTGGAGACGATTGTCAATACTATCCTGAAGAATAAAGAGATGATGCTTAATATGGTGGATCTCAAAGTGTTTGACGACTATACCTATTTTCATTCAGTCAATGTTGCCGTATTATCCATTGGTCTTGGCACCGCCATGGGTCTTGACAAAACAGATTTATGTAATCTTGGTTTTGGGGCGTTGCTCCATGATATTGGAAAAGTATTTGTCCCGAAGAAGATTCTTCATAAACCGGGCCCCCTGACCGATAGTGAATTTATTGAAATGAAAAAGCATTCTTTTTTAGGATTTGAGTACCTGGCCAGTGAGTATGTGGGAAGTGCGGCGGCCCAGGCTGGCATTTTGGATCATCACGAAAAATTCTCAGGTGGGGGTTATCCCAATAATTCGAAAGGCGAGAAGATTTCATTATATGGACGAATCATCTCGATTGCTGATGTCTACGATGCCCTGACTTCAGATCGACCGTATCGAAAAGGACTGCTCCCGTCAGAAGCGATTGAATACATTATGGGCGGGACTGAAAAACTCTTTGATCCTGATTTGGTGAAGGTTTTTATCAGGAAAATTGCGCCATACCCGGTCGGCACCGCAGTTAAATTAAGCAATGGATTGTCAGGTGTTGTAACTGACAATTTTGAAAACTTTTGTATGCGTCCGAACATTCGGATCTTTAAAAATGGCGAGTATGAAATCAAACCATTTGATCTCTGTCTGGCAGACCGCAGAGCGCTGAATATTACCGTTACGGATTATCTCAGGTAGTGAAAACAAATTCTGGAGGTTGGATTTTTGAAAATTATTCTATTAGGAACCCCCGGAGGGGGAAAAGGAACCCAGGCAAAATTGATCTGTGATTATTTTAATATCCCGCATATTTCCACGGGGGATATTTTTCGTGGTAAAATTAAGGAAGGAACAACAGAAGGCAAAGAAATCAGCGAGTATACGGAAAAGGGACTATTGGTTCCGGATCGGCTCACGATTGCGCTTGTTAAAGAGCGGTTGAAACAAGATGATTGTATAAAAGGGTTTTTACTGGATGGCTTTCCTCGGGATGAAAAACAGGCCGAGGCCCTTGATGGCATGATGAATCAGACTAATGAACAGATTAATTATGTTTTTCTGATTGATGTGCCGAAAGAAATAATCGTTGATCGTATTCTAGGCAGACGGGTCTGTCCAAAATGCGGAGAAAGCTATCATATCAAATACCATCCACCGCAAATACCAGGAAAATGTGATGTTTGTGGTACCGATTTGGTTCATCGGGCCGATGATCAGGAAGAGATTATTTTAGAGCGTTTAGCCATTTATAAACAAACAACAGAACCGATTCTGACATTTTATGAAAAAAAAGGAATTCTTCATAAAATCAATGGAGATGGCGGAATTCAGGATATTTTTGACCAGATCAAGAAGGTTTTGGAAAATGGAGAAAAAAATGGGATTTCGAAAAGTTGCTAAAGTACAGGATTTTGATAAAACTGAAAAAAAATTGATCGAACTGGATAACGAAAAGATTTTGCTGACAAAGGTGGACGGCGCGTATTATGCCATAGCGAATAAATGTCCTCATATGGGCGGTTCTTTGTACAAGGGTAGTTTGAAGGATGGGGTCATTACCTGTCCCAGACATGGAGCAAAATATGATGCAAAAACAGGCAAAGGGCTTGGGAAACCAAAGATATTATTTTTGGAATTTAAGATGGAAGATGATCGCAGTTATCCGGTAAAAGTGGAAGCCGGGGATATCTTTATCGACATCTAATCGTGAGTGGAGAATATGAACAAAGATTAATCCCCCGGGTACAAAATAATTGTAGTCGGGGGATTTCTTTTGGGTAGATGTCATTTTTATGGTTGTTCAGTTGTATCCATCGCTTCCAGCAAGGGGAGAGCTGCTTCAAGATCTTCATCAACCTGGTTTTCAACCAGTTTCTGTAGAATAATCTGGGGATCCATTTCCAAAATGGTTCGGTCGGAACCATCGGTTAAGCAAATAATGCCGGTAATTGCCGAGGAAATTTCAACGGGCTGGATATCATTTAAATTAATTTCCAGGACACTGACGAGCTTCTCGACCTGTATGGCGATCATTTCATCATCAGAAAGCTTCAGCAACAGCAGATGGGAAGTGTTCAGGCTGGGGTCATCTTTATCAAATAATGCCAGGGCGTCGACGACAGCATAATAATGATCGTTAAATTCCACCGCCCCGCGGATTACCGCGTTGGTCCCGGGAACTGAAATGGTTTTGCTGGCCTCTAAAGCTTCGATAACATAGGACTGCTCCAGTCCGTAAACCTGTCCGTTGATAACAAAAGTAGCCAATTTTTTATGTTCGTTGGTCATCGAGAAGGCAAAATCAGATTGCTCGATTTCCTTGTCATTGGATTTATTAATGGTAATTTCAGTATAGTCGGCCATTTTTTCAAAAACAAAGGCGATCACATCATTATGGTAGCCGTCTGAATTTTTGTATTCCCGGTAACTCGACGAGCAGGCACAGCCGATTGAGTAATAGCTGTTTTCGTAAACCAGAATTTCGGAGCGGGTGTCGCCGTTTGCGACAGTGAACAAATCATCGGGTAAATCGAGGAGATTGCCAACTTGATAGTGCTCATTGGTTGTCGAGAGAATCATTTTTTTACGGTCAGCAAATACCGCAAAGGTATTGTTATCTGAATTTAAGGACTCTTCCAGAATGGTTTTGAACTGATCTTCGCTGTCAAAAACAATGCCGATACCGCCAACAGTACGGTTATGGTTATTAAAATCAGTAATCGAAGCCCCGTAAATATAGGTATACCGATGATCATACAATTCTGTTTGCTCAAACGGGGAGACAAAATATTTCTCCTGTTTGGTGTTTGCCAGAATTTCAGAGATATAGGGAGCCGTGAGGGTTTTTCCAATATCCTCGGTGCGACTGGGGTTTGACACAGCGATAATGGTACCGGTTTTGTCAAAAACGAACAAGTTACTGTAAACAGTGTAAAGATTATTAATGTAAGTCAGGATATCGGCTAATTGTTTTTTGTCGGTGGTTGAAATCTCATCTTTAGCAAGAATTCGGCGAATGGTTGAATCCAGAGCCCACCAGCGGCAATCATTAGCCCTTTCATAAAGATTGCGGTCCATGATGTCAACCGATAGCGAGGCTAAAAAACTGGTGTCCACCAGGCTGGTTGAAACCACCGTCGAAAATAGATTGGAAACCGAACTCTGGAACAGACTGCTGGTGTTGGTGCCAATCCGTCCGATGGCTCGTAAAATCGGTTTCAGTCGTGAATATTCTGCGTCGATACTGTCATCTCTGGCAATAATCTGACCATTGTAGACGATCCGTTTCAGTGAACCGTTAATGGTTTGCGTTTTATTGATAATTTCATTGAGCTCGGTAGAAAATGAATCGGCCTGATGCATCAAACCGGCAGTGACTGCTGAATCTATGCTTTTGAGATTCCGATTATCCCGAAAAGCCAGATGGAGGGGAAGCATCACATGACCCTTCCAACCCAGACCAAAATACTTCTGGTATCCTTGGGTGGCAATAGTTTTTGCGATATAGTCAGACCCACGATAATAGACAACCCCATTGACACCCGATTCAACAGGTTCAACAATGGCGCCGATGGGGACGTGGTTGTTGTCGCTACTGGCGATAACCATGTTGTCATTGTCGATGATGGTCATCACTGAGCCATCATAATCGGTGGTCAGTTTTTCAAAAATCTGAGCCATTTCATTTTCAAAGCGGAAACACAAACAAATCAGGCCGATCGGTTGGGAAGTACCTTCGCGGCAGATACGACTGGAAAAAACATGGGAATTCTTGTCGCCATACTGAAGCTTGGAGTTTTTGAAATATTCCACAAAGTTTTGTCCGCCATCCAAAGTTTTGATCAGATTGGGTCCTTTGATCTGTTTTCCCAGGATGTGATTTTGTTCATCCAGATTTGCCAATACCCGATAATTATTGTCGAGCACGATGATATCCTCGTAAACGGAATACTTGGCGACATAGTCACGCATTCGCTTTAGAATTAAATTGCGGTCGCTTTCCGTGCGATTCTGATTTTCAACAAAGCGGCGAATGTCATCATCAGTAGCCAGAAAGCCGATGTCAGCTGTTCTTTCAAAAAGGTTACGGATTAAAATATCGATGGCGACCTGGGTTTTTGAGATGATTTTCTGTTCCATTTTTTTTAATTTTTCAGAAACAAGAGTATTAATCAGTTCTTCCTGTAAATCAATAAAGCCATTCTGGATTTTTGTCATATTGGGGAGAACGCTTTTCGACTGGATCGGACAATTTATCTCCGAGAGCAGTTTAATATTGTCCCACTGGTCGTTGAGATCAGAGATGCTTTTATTGCATTCCTGAACATCCGTCATATAGGTTAAAAAATCCTTTTGTTTGTATATTATCATGTTGAATCTCCTTGTTTAAAAAAAGATGCTCAAAGGTAAAGTGTCCCAGATTAAGCATCCTTGCTGTAAATTTATTATGAGCTAAATGTAACACTATTTTTAAGCTTTTGCAAGCGAATATGGAAAGAATCGAGAACCGAAAACATTTCAACATATTTTTTTACTTCGCCGTAGTTTGTGGAAATCTGGTTGATCAATTAGTTGAACATCAGCTGCTCCAAAAATTTCAGATCATCCTGATTGGGGAGACTTTTACTGGCAAGTTGGGTGTCAAAAACCATAATATATTGGTTTTCTGGGTCAAATTTTGGCCAGATGACCTGCCCCGGATATTCGGATTTAAAATTGGGATTGCCATCTCGGATGAAGTTGATCCAGGATTGTTGCATAATCCAGGACAGGTTGCTGATCTTAGTGGCTCGCCGTTGTCCAATGCCGTTGCCAAAGACAAAGGGCAGTTCCATGCCGTGGGCAGTGTTGAGTCCCACAATTTTCAAGATCGTCGGATCAAAATCAAAATTGTAGAAATAGACATCCAGTCCCAACTGTGCATAGGTTTTGGCCATCGTCACCATGCCGATTAAAAAAGCGGAATAGGTATATATTTCCTGAGCCCGTGCCAGGGGTGAGTGATCGGCATCAACAAAAAAGTATTCCAATACTTTCCGGGCGTTTTGGGGACCAAAGATATGATAGCAAAGCATCTGGTAAATACCCAGATTCGTGTGGCCCTTTATAAATAAGGAGGATTCATCCGTATTATAACCAGCCAAAACTTTGACTGGATTGATCGCGCCGTTTTTGAGTGCTTCAACTGGGTCTCGGGGTAGAACAACGCCATCATAAACTGGCCAGAAAGAAAAAGCATTGGGAACCCTGGACTGATCTGACTTGACCATGGAGAGGGCAGCAAAAACATCACCGGGAAGGGTCCGCAGCTGAGCGAGACCATCAAGAGAGTCTTCGATGCCGTAGAGGTCGCAGAAAAGTCGGCCATTATCCATGGTTTTTTCTAAATTGCCGCGATTAAGCACCGAAAAGGCAGAAATTGATAAAATAGAGCCACTTTCAACGACGGCTTGCTGAAAAAGTCCCTTGGCCAGTGGCGATAGCATCAGTGCGGTGACGCTGTAAGCTCCAGCGGACTGACCACCAACAGTGACTTGACCGGGATCGCCACCAAATGTTTCGATGTTGTCCTGAACCCACTGGAGGGCTTGGATCTGATCCAGCAAACCGTAATTACCAGTAGTACCCGCTTCCTCTTGTAATCCTCGGGTTGCCAGAAAACCCAGGGCTCCCAGACGATAGTTGATCGTGACGACCACGATCCCTTCATGAGCCATCCGGCCGCCATCATAAATCATTTCTGCACCGGAACCCGAAGAAAAAGCCCCGCCATGGATAAAGACATAAACTGGATAGCGTTCTGAAGCAGTAAACGCCGGAGTCCAGACATTTAAAAACAGACAGTCTTCGCTCTTGCCGTCCATCTGGTAGGTGCCAGGAGAATCAAGGGTAATGCCGCCCATTTGCAGAGAAGAATTGCCTGGCTTAGAACAATCGCGAACTTCTTTCCAGGGTGGCAGCGGTTCGGGTGCTTTAAAGCGGCGGTCGTTGACCGGTGGCATCGCATAGGGAATCCCTTTGTAGCTCGATACCCCCCGTCGGTATACGCCTTGAACTGGCCCGCAGGGAGGATTGAGGATCGGTCGTTTTGGTAGATCGGGTTTTTCGTTAGTAAATAATGGCATGAAGTTCTCCTTATTGAATGGGTTGATTGGATTGTTGCGCACAGCTTTAATTAAGGATCATTTGAATTTAGTAGTTTGATTGACTTTCCTGATTTGAATATTGAATCGGAGATTGAATGTAATCCCGGTGATAACAGTAGTTTGTTTCATAAAATTGATTATGAAAGTCGGTCGCTCGGCAGTCATAGTAGAGCATTTTATACTGGAGGGGAGTTAAGTTAAAACGACTTTTTTTAAGATTAGTTAGAATCGGTAGTCGCCCCCGGTCTTTTATCGCTTTGAGGATGGCTTTACCCCTGTTGTTAAATCCCAGCACCCGCAGATAAGGGACAAATGACTCCGCTTGAAAAAGATGAAGGATGTCTTTGTCCAGTTCCAGAAGTCGATTGCTTAAAATCCGCCGAACCCGGGTCTGAGGGATGCGTTTTGAGATAATCCCATTGATACAGGCATCCAGCGATGTGGCTGTTTTCAGAGAATCCCGGATTTTGTGTTCCAGACCTTCACTGACGTAGGGGGTGTTTTTTAAATGGTTGACATCACGGGAAAGGATCAGCAATCGCAGAGCATTTAGAAAATGATCATCACCTCGGGGATTGTAGTTTTGCTGAAAAGGATTAATCAGATCATTAGGCAAATAGGGAAGTTTGTGATCCAGAGTCTTTAAAATCTCCAGGGCAGACTCCGGTTGAGCTAAGGACTTTATTAAAATGTTGCGAATCCCACTGGCACTGAGATATATTGAAGGAGACAGACTGTGAAAGTCTGCGCCTTGACGCTTAACGGTCATCGAATCGATACTGCTTTGGGTTTTGTGCAAGGCTTTGAGGTATTCCAGGGCCAGGATGTTATTGGGCGTTTTTAAAAGATTGCCTGCCTCATGACCCAGATACGATCGAACCGCCAATTCTCTGGCCCTGGGAAAGGAAACTCCTGAAGTTAATTCCTGTTTAAGAAAGTGTTTAAATTCAGCGGGTTCCTGCGCGAGGATTTCGGCCAGATCATTTAGTGGGCGGATATGACCGAATTCGGAACCAAAGGAGAGGACATCAATCACCCCGGTGGCATTTAAAATCTTTATTCCCCCATGGGCAAAGGCCTCAGCACTTTGGCAGGCGTAGCCAAAAGGAAGTTCGCAGACCAGATCAACACCAGCGGACAAGGATAGTCGGGTGCGTTCCCATTTATTTAGTATCGCAAATTCACCGCGTTGTGTCAGACTGCCGCTCATTAAAACCATCACAGCATCGCAGTGACTTTCTTTTTTTGAGGTTTCAATTTGCCAGGCGTGTCCCATGTGAAACGGATTATACTCAGCAATAATACCTAAAATTTTCATATTGGCCTCTCTTTTGTTAAAAAAATAGCAATTTATTAATTTATTATTGAAATATGACAAAAAAATAATGGTATTCTTTGCGTATTACTGTTATTATATAGAACGTATGAAACGTAATCAATAAGAAACTAAAGGAGAGTAATTATTAATGAATGTACTTGTTATTAACTGCGGTAGTTCTTCACTAAAATATCAACTACTTGATATGACTACTGAAGAAGTTTTAGCTAAAGGTTTAGTTGAAAGAATCGGTATTGAAGGATCAGTTTTAGCTCACGAACCGAAAGGTCAAGACAAGATAAAATTTGAACAACCGATGAAGACCCATAAAGAAGCTTTGAACCTTGTTATGGCTGCTTTAGTTGATCCTTCACATGGCGTCGTGAAGTCTTTGGAAGAAATTGCTGCGGTTGGGCATCGAGCTGTCCACGGCGGTGAAACTTTCTCAGATTCAGTTGTTATTAATGATGAGGTTATTAAGGGCCTGGAAGAGTGTTCAGAATTAGCGCCTCTTCATAATCCGGCAAACCTGATTGGGATCAATGCATGTCGTGAATTACTGCCAAATGTACCGATGGTAGCAGTATTCGATACCGCCTTCCATCAGTCATTGCCAGGTGAAGCTTATATGTATCCGTTGCCTTATGAATTATATGAAAAGTTCAAGATCCGAAAATATGGTTTCCACGGAACCTCCCATAAATTTGTAAGCCAGGCAGCGGCTGAATTATTGGGCAAGAAACTTGAAGATTTAAAACTGATTTCCTGTCATTTAGGCAATGGTGCCAGTCTTTGTGCCATTAAAAATGGAAAATCTGTTGATACTTCAATGGGATTAACACCGCTGGCTGGTCTGGAAATGGGAACACGTTGTGGTGACATTGATCCGGCGATTATTCCTTTCCTGGTTAACAAAGGATACACTGTCGAAGAAGTAGATACACTGATGAACAAAAAGTCAGGGGTACTTGGCGTTTCTGGAATCAGTTCCGATTTCCGCGATGTTGAAGGCGCTGCCAATAATGGTGACAAACGTGCTCAGCTGGCGTTGGATATTTTTCATTACCGGGTTCGTACAACAATCGGTGCTTATGTTGCGGCAATGGATGGCGTTGATGGCATTATCTTCACAGCTGGCTTGGGTGAAAACTCAACAACTTCCCGGGCTGCAATTTGTGGTGGTTTAAAATACTTGGGCGTTACTTTAAACCCGGTTGAAAACAGTAAACGTGGCGAAGCGACGATTATTTCTGATAACGACTCAAAAACCACAGTCATGGTTATCCCGACCAATGAAGAATTAATGATTGCAAGAGACACCTTGGCGTTAGCTAAATAATGTAAAGTATTTCACTTGACAAAACGGGCAATCGTCTATATAATGATGATTGCCCGTTTGGAGTGATAAAATGAATTTTGAAATCAATAAGCTATTGCAGGAAAAAATAATCCCTTTTGAATTTGTTGTAAAAAATACCGATTTAAATGATATAGAGGGAGAAGTGGATGAAAATGGAGCCTTAGTGCGTGGAACCATTGAAAAAATATCGAAAGGTAATTTTCTGGTGACTTTCACCATCGAGATGACCATGATCTTTCCCTGTGCGCGTTGCCTAGAACCAACCCCAGTCGATTGTCTTTATGACTATACGGATACGGTAACGGTTGAAGATGACGAAGCAATACTGGATTTATTGCCCGTCGTTGAAGAATGCATTTATATTAATGAACCTTTCCGTGTACTGTGCAGTGAAGATTGTGCGGGTTTGTGTCCAAAATGCGGCAATAATTTAAATCACGAGCAATGTGAATGTGACAAATTTGGTGATTATGATCCTCGATTTGAAGCGTTGAAAGATTTGTTGTAAGTGAAATGACTTTACTATTAGGAGGTGTGAGTGATGGCTGTACCAAAGAGAAAAACTTCAAAATCAAGAAGAGACAAAAGAAGAACACATTACAAATTAAATATTCCTGGAATGAGTACTTGTCCAAAATGTGGTGAAATTAAATTGCCTCATCGAGTTTGCAAGTCTTGTGGCACATACAAAGACGTTAGCGTTATCAGCTTCAACGAATAAACAGAGTTTAGACTCTGTTTTTTCTCTATCTGGGATTATTTCAGACCCGGATAATTTTTAGCGATAGTATTTACTGAATAGCTTTTTTCTGGGATAATAGACAGATATAAGGAGGGTGTGATTTTGAATATATTTTTAGATGCCATGGGTGGTGATCATGCGCCCTATGAAATCGTCAAAGGTGCGATTGCTGCTGTTAAAGAATACGACGTCAAGCTGACCCTGGTCGGACGCAGACAAGCCATTGAAGAAGAACTTTCAAAATACGATTACCCGAAAGACAAGATCGAAATTCTACATGCTGAAACGGTCATTGAGAACACCGAAGAACCGGCTATGGCGATTCGTCGAAAACCGGATTCTTCGCTGGTGGTGGCCTTGGACGAAATGAAAAACAGAGAAAACGCAGTGCTCATTTCAGCTGGCAGTACTGGGGCGCTTTTATCTGGCGGACTATTAAAACTTGGTCGGATCAAGGGGATTAAGCGACCGGCATTAGCAGCGACTTTGCCCAAAAACGATGGCGTATTTGTGCTGATTGACACCGGAGCTAATGCTGATTGCAAACCAGAATACCTGGAACAGTTTGCGCAATTGGGAAAAATTTATTCAGAAAATGTTTTAGGTAAAAAAAATCCGGGGATCGGTCTGATTAATATTGGTGCGGAAGCAAAAAAAGGCAACAGCCTGGTAAAAGCTGCTTATGAGCTTTTGGAAGCTGGTGATTTTAATTTTTTGGGCAATGTGGAAGCACGGGATATTCCCGAAACAACGGCCGATGTCTTAGTCTGTGATGGATTTACAGGTAACATCGTGATTAAACTAACCGAAGGCATTGCTGATTATCTGCTTAAGGGAATCAAGACCTCAATTATGAGCAATACTAAAGGGAAAATTGGAGGGATGCTGATAAAGAATAATTTAAAAAGCTTCAAAAAACAATTTGACTATGCCGAATACGGCGGTGCCCCTTTTTTAGGCGTGAAAGGTGGCATTATCAAAGCCCACGGCAGCAGTGATGCCTTTGCCATTAAAAATGCGGTGCGACAAAGTATGAAGTTTATTGAAAATGATGTATTACAAAAAATAACTGATAATGCAAAAAATATGGAGGCTTAAGTCATGGATGAAAGATTTTTAAAAGTAACAGCAATTATTTCAGAACAACTTGATGTTGATATCGAAAAAATTACCCTTGAAACCTCACTCATTGATGATCTGGAGGCGGACTCATTGGATGTGGTTGAGCTAATTATGGCATTCGAAGATGAATTTGGTACAAAAATTGATGAAGGTGCATTAGAAAATATTCAGACCGTTGAAGATATTATCAACGCCATTTCATGAGTGAATACAGGGTGTCGCTGTGAAAAACGGCACCCCTCTTCAAAAGATTTGAAAATTTGAGCCATATCCTTAGTGGTGTGGTTCTTTACATGTGGAAATATCGAGAAATGCCAAAGCGTAGCTCTCGTAATCGATAAGGGGGGATATTAAGTGACAATCGAAGAAAAAATCGATTACCGTTTCAAAAAAAAGGAATTATTGAGAATAGCATTAACGCATAGTTCGCATTCAGGGAATTCGACCAATAACGAACGACTTGAATTCTTGGGGGATGCAGTATTGGAACTGATTATCAGTGAGTATTTATTTTTAGCTCACAAATTATCCGAGGGTAAAATGACGAAAATCCGTTCCAATATTGTATGTGCCGAGTCTCTATCCAAGGCTGCCTATGAACTTCAGCTGGGTGATCATATCTACTTGGGTAAAGGTGAAATTGTAACTGGAGGACGACAGCGAAAATCGAATCTAGCCAATGCATTTGAGGCCCTGATTGGGGCTGTTTTTTTAGACAGTAATTTTGAAACAACCCGGACAGTTGTTTTAAAAGTGTTGGAAAGTAATATTCAACTGGCTTTATCTGGGGCTCTGGTTAAGGATTATAAAACGGAACTTCAGGAATACATTCAGAAAAACAACGACAACGTCATAGAGTATCTTCTGGATCGTTCCGAAGGACCGGAACATAATAAAACTTTTTACATTAAACTGATTTTTAATGGTGAGTGTGTCAGTCGCGGAATCGGAAAAAGTAAAAAAGAAGGCGAGCAGGATGCTGCCAAAAACTATTTGAACAAGACTAGAAAACTAAATTGAGGTGAAGGCTTGTATCTAAAAAAATTGCGATTATCGGGGTTTAAATCGTTTGCGGACCCTGTAAGCCTCGAGTTTTCAGAAGGGATTTCTGCAATTGTTGGCCCTAATGGCAGTGGCAAAAGCAATATTACTGATGCCATCAAATGGGTTTTGGGTGAGCAAAGTATTAAATCCCTCCGGGGTAAAAAAATGGAAGATGTCATCTTCTCAGGGACAGAAAAAAAACAAGCCTCTGGTTATGCCGAGGTTGTTTTAATTTTAGATAACAAAGATGGCGCATTGGAAAATTACCCTCAGGAAATTGCCATTTCACGAAAACTTTTCCGGTCAGGGGAAAGTGATTATGCCATCAATAAAAAAAGTTGTAAACTAAAAGAAATCCACAGTATTTTTATGGATACTGGTTTGGGCAAAAATGGCTATTCACTAATCAGCCAGGGCAGTATCGAAAATATTTTAGCCAGCAGTCCCACCGAGTTACGCAATATTTTTGAAGAAGCGGTGGGAATCGTCTCCTACAAAACAAAAAAGAATGAAGCTGAAAAAAGACTGGAGCAAACTCAGAGCCATTTGGATCGGCTGCGGGACATCATGACTGAAATTGAAAAACAGTTGGGACCGTTGAAAAATCAGTCCCGGAAGGCTAAAAGCTGGATAACCCTGCATGAGGAATTAAAAACTGTCGATTTGGTCATTTTCTATCGCAAGATGAGCAGTGCCATCACAGAGCTGGACGAATTAAAACTAAATCTTCAAGAACAGCTTAGAAGATGCGAACAAATTGAGACCAGCATCGGGAAAAAAGATAAACGCTATCAAGAATTGACGATCGAAAATCGGGAGCTGGATCTTTTAACAGAGGCGGATAAGAAGGATCACGCTGTCTTGAGGTCGCAGTTTGAGCAGATCCAGCGGGAAGAAATCCGTTGTAAAAGTCAGTTAGAAGCCAATCAGATATCCTGTCAGCGACTCAAAAATGAAGGGCAAAACATTGCCACGACAATTGATGTAACTCAAAATCGGGTCAATGGTCTGGAAATTGAAAAAACGGTCCTGGTAGAGCAGCTTAAGAACCACGAGTCGGCTTGGGGTGAGCTGGAAAAAACACTGAACCTGTTGCTGCTTAAAGAGCAGCAGGAGAAAGAGCGAATTCGGGCAAATCAGGAGGCGCTCTTAAATCAACAGTCCCACTGTGAAAACCTTGAAATGAAGCGACTGGAAGTTAGAACCGCGATTCAAGAGGCAAAAACAGAGGCAGCTTTTATTGAAAAGTTTCTGGATGAGTCAGAGGCCAACCGAAATCAAATCGCTACGGATCTGAAACAGCAAAAAATCGAATTAGGCAAGCTGTTGACAGAAAAAAAACAGTGGGAAGAAAAGTACCTGCAGATGCAAAATCAATACCAGCATGAGTTGGCAAAGCAGCAGAAACTCCAGAATCAGGCCCACCTGATTTCCAATAATTTGAAGGTTAATGCGTCCAAGGTAGAGTTTTTAAAAAATATTCAAAAGAATTATCAGGATTATTTTCCAACGATTCGAAAACTGATGACTTCGGAAAAGCTATTGGGTCCGGTGATCCATGAAGTTTATGGTCCGGTAGGCGAACTGATCTCCACCGAAGCCAAATATCTGCAGGCGATTGATATTGCCTTAGGAGCGAAAAGTCAGAATATTGTGGTGGCCAGTGTTAGGGTGGCCAGCGATTGTATTAATCTGCTAAAACGCGAGCGTCTGGGTCGGGCAACTTTTTTACCGTTGGATAATTTAAAATACAGCTCAATCGATGACCGTACCCGGGCAGCGCTTAGTAATATGCCTGGGGTGGAGGGTGTTGCCAGTGAACTGGTAAAAACCAATACCGCCTTTCAGGTGGCCATTGACAGTCTACTGGGACGTATTATCGTGGCTACCGATTTTTCTTCGGGAAAAGCGCTGCAGAAGCACCTGGCTGCGAAATATACAGTTGTTACCCTGGAAGGGGAAATATTCTATCCTGGCGGAGCCATTGTCGGCGGGCAAAGTAAGGACAACAGGCAGTCTCCGCTTTCTAAAAAAATCGAGATTTCGAATCTCGAAAAAGAAATGGATGAGTATCAAAAAGCATTGGATTTGATTAGAAACAAGGAGATGCTGCTGCAGAAATCCTTGACTCAGTTGACTGATCAGTTAAAAGAGCAGGAGAGCCAATATAACCGCTGCAAACAAGCCTTGTGGGAAAAAAACAAGCTGATTGAAGACCTGGTCGGAAAACAGCAACAAACCATTCAGTCGATTGTCGATCAAGAGCAAAAACTTCAGGCACTAACGCTGACGATTGAACAACGAAATACCACCCTCTTGGAAATTGAAGCAGCCTACGATCAGGCTAAAGCAGCCACTAAGGATCAGGAGTCCGATGAACAGGCTGAGGCGATCAGGCAGCAGCTTGATGATTTGCGGTTAAAAATATCTGAAAGTCAAATGATTATTACTCAGATCAACGGTGAGATAGCTGGTTTTGATCAGCAGATTCTCTTGATGCAGGAACAGTTGACTGACCAGATGGCTAAAAGAAGCACGCTGGCAGATGAAATGGCTGGCTATCAGACGGAGTCTGACGAATTGATTCGACTTCAGGAAAAATTGGAAGCTGACAACCAGCGCTTAAGTAAAATGATCGAATCCCATCGGGACAAGAATAAAAAAGCAGCAGAGCTCCAAAAAATAAACGCTCAGCGGTTGGAAAAGTTGCAGGAAGAAATAAAAAATGATAACCACCAGTTGATTATTGACAATGACAAAAAGAACACCATTTCCTCCCAATTAAACAGTCTGCAGCTACAGATGAACCATTGGGAAGAGAACCTTTATAAGAGCTATGAAATGAATTATTTAATGGCCGAAGATGCTTATCAGCAGCTGGAGAAAGAAAACATACTGGATGAGCTGGATTTGTCCGAAGAACGCCAGCGTAATCTGCGGGAAAAAATTAGTGCCCTGGGGAATATCAATCTCAATGCCATTGAAGAGTACAAAGAAATTCTTGACCGGCATGATTTTATGAAAGCACAAATGGATGATCTAAAAGCCGCTAAAACAGAGCTGTTAGATATCATCAATACCCTTTATGATGCCATGACGGAGCAGTTTAAGACCAATTTTATCAGACTTCAGGAGAACTTTACCCGGATCTTTGGCATTCTGTTTGAAGGCGGTCGGGCATACCTGGAGTTCACCGATCCAAATGGTGTGCTGGAGGGAGGGATTGAACTGGTGGCACAACCGCCGGGGAAACGTCTGCGACATATTTCGTTGCTTTCCGGAGGAGAAAAATCGATGGTCGCGATTGCCCTGCTTTTTTCCTTTCTGGAAATAAACCCCTCACCATTTTGTGTGATCGATGAGGTGGATGCCGCTCTGGATGATCACAATATTTACCGCTACATTTCTTATCTGAAAAAGGTAGCGGAACACAATCAGTTTATCACCATTACCCACCGACGCACCACCCTGGAAGTGTGCGATAACCTCTATGGGGTATCGATGTCCAAGGATGGGGTATCCCAGCTGGTGTCGGTGCGACTGACAGATTATGCTTAAAATAACAATAGTGAAAAAAGTTTAAAAACATCAGCTTTTGACAAAAATAATCTGAGGATATAAAGGAGAGTATCATGGAATTAAGCTTATACGAGCGAATGCGCAACAAACTAATCAAAACAGCCGATAATTTTAAAGAAAAGATTGAAAATGTCATGTACATGGGCAGTTTTGACGACGATTTTTTTGACGAACTGGAGGAAACCCTGATTCTTTCGGATTTAGGAGCCCAAACATCGGTGAAAATAACAGAATCGCTGCGGGCTAAGATTAAGGAAACCCGGTCAAAAAGCAAGGAAGAAGTCATGGGGTTTCTAAAGGAGATTTTGGTGGAGATGGTTCAGATCGAAGCAGAAAAACCGCAGTTGCCAACCATTATGCTGATTGTCGGCGTAAATGGCGTCGGCAAAACCACCACCATTGCCAAGCTTTCCGAACGCTATAAAAATGAAGGCAAAAAAGTTGTCATCGCAGCTGCGGATACCTTTCGGGCCGCAGCAGTCGAACAACTGGACGAATGGGCGAAACGAGTCGGCGTAGACATTATCAAAAGTGCCACCGGCGCTGATCCAAGCTCGGTGATTTTTGACGCCATTGGGGCAGCCAAAGCTCGGAAAGCAGATATTCTGATTTGCGATACCGCTGGACGACTTCACAACAAGGTTAACCTGATGAAAGAGCTTGAAAAGATCAGTCGGGTGATTAACCGCGAAGGTGAAGGATTTTCGATTCACAATTTAATGGTGTTGGATGCCACAACTGGTCAAAATGCCATTAATCAGGCCAAGGTCTTCCATGAATGTGTCGAAATCAAGGGGATCGTCCTGACTAAGCTCGATGGTACTGCCAAAGGCGGTATTGCCATTTCGATTATTGATGAAATGCAGATCCCCATCGAATATGTCGGTATCGGAGAAAAAGCGGAGGATTTGATTGATTTTGATCCAAAGAAATTTGTCGATCTGCTATTTGAATAAGGTTTTATATTCAGAGAAACCTGGTTTTGTAGACTGCAATAGCTTTTAAATGATTGCGAATTAAATTTCTAAAAAATAGTGAAGAAATGTCCTGAGAATCAGGAATAAAAGCTTGACATTTTTGCCGCCAGGAATTACAATAGGGAAGTCGTCAAGTAAATTTCCTTTACGACGATAACGAAGGTGCGTATGGAAAAAAAAGTAGGGGAACAGTATTTATTTGATTTTTATGGCGAACTGCTAACCGATAAACAGAAGCAGATTTTAGAGTATTATTACGATGATGACTATAGTCTGGCAGAAATTGCTGAGGTTATGGCGGTTACCCGACAGGGAATATTTGACGTGATTAAGCGCTCTAAAGCCATGATGGAAGCCTATGAAGAAAAACTGGGACTCATCGCCAAGTTTTTAAAATCTCAAATTCTTCTTCAAGAAATTGAGAAAGATTTACTCGATTGTGTCGCTCGGGAAAAAGACGGGCAGCTTAAATCTGAATTAATGCTGGTGGTTGAAAAACTGAAAAATGTCAGTGAAGAAAACTAGAGGTGACCGATGATCTTTGAAGGATTAAATGAAAAATTTCAAAATATATTTGCCCAACTCAAACGTAAAGGAAAACTGAGCGAAAAAGATATTCAGGAAGTCAATCGGGAAATTAAAATGGCCCTTTTGGAAGCGGATGTCAACTTCAAAGTTGTAAAGCAGTTTACCAAAAACATCGGTGAACGGGCGATCGGCCAAGAGGTGCTAAGTAGCCTGACGCCGGGACAGCAGTTCATTAAAATTGTCAAAGACGAAATGACCACCCTTTTAGGTGGCGAAATTGAGCGGATGGATTTTGTTCAGGGCCGCCAAAATGTGTATATGATGGTCGGTCTTCAGGGTGCTGGTAAAACAACTACCGCAGCCAAGCTGGCCAACTTGCTCCGCAAGGAGAAGAAATTCAAGCCCCTGTTGGTTGCCTGTGACGTTTATCGTCCGGCGGCAATTAAACAGCTGGAGATTCTCGGGGATGAGCTGAAGATTGACGTTTATTCCGAACATGATGTCAAAGACCCGGTGGGCATTGCCAAACGGGGGTTGCAAAAATCGGTAGATGGTCATTATGATCTGGTGATTATTGATACTGCCGGTCGCTTGCAAATTGATGAAGCGTTGATGGATGAGTTGGTCAATATTAAAGAAGCCATTAATCCCACTGAGATTTTATTAACCGTTGATGGGATGACCGGTCAGGAATCAGTCAATGTCGCCAATGAATTTAACCGCCTGCTGGACATTTCGGGGGTAATCCTGACCAAACTGGATGGTGATACCCGGGGTGGAGCGGCGCTATCGATTACCTACACCATCGAAAAAGCCATCAAATATATTGGAACCGGTGAAAAACTGACCGATATTGAACTCTTTTATCCGGATCGGATGGCATCACGAATTTTGGGAATGGGAGATGTCTTATCCTTTATTGATAAAGCCCAAAGTATGATCGATGAGGAAAAGGCCAAAGAGCTCGAAGAAAAATTCAGAACTCAGGATTTTGATCTCAATGACTTTCTCGATCAGATTAAACAGCTTGAAAGCATGGGTTCGATCAGCAGTCTGCTTGAAATGATGCCGGGAGCCAGTAAAAAAGCATTGAAAAATGTCGATTTGTCGGGAGCGGATACTAAAAAAACCGAGGCCATCATCTTGTCGATGACCAAGGAAGAACGTCATAAACCAGGGATTATTAATGCCAGTCGACGAAGACGAATCGCGTTGGGAAGCGGCACCATGGTTGCGGATGTCAACCGTTTATTAAAAGGATTTGAACAATCTAAAAAGATGATGAAACAAATGTCAAATCCGAACATGGCCAAAAAAGGACGGATGAAACTACCGTTTATGTAGAAATTTAGTTATCAAGGACATTATGTCATTAGATAAAGAAGTTAAGAAAGGGGGAACGAACATGGCAGTTAAAATCAGATTAAAAAGAATGGGTAAAAAGAAAAAACCTTTTTATAGAATCGTTGTTGCCGATGCACGAGCACCACGTGATGGTAAGTTCATCGAAGAAATTGGATACTACAACCCTTGTGTTGACCCTGCACTCGTAAAAGTCGATGCAGATAAAGCCAAAACATGGTTAGCCAATGGTGCAAAACCAACAGATACCGTTAAGTATTTGTTAAAAAGAGAAAACGTAATCGAGTAGTACCAGGAGGTAAATGATGAAAGAACTTGTGGAAATTATTGCAAAAGCTCTTGTTGAACACCCCGATGCGGTATCTGTCCAGGAAATTGAAGGCGAACAATCCATTATTTTGGAACTAAAAGTCGCAGACGATGATATGGGCAAGGTCATTGGAAAACAGGGGCGTATCGCAAAAGCAATTCGTACCGTCATAAAAGCCGCTGCCACGAAAGAAGATAAACGTGTCATGTTGGAGATCATCCAATAAAGGCATTGGGCTGTGTATACAGCTCTTTTTTTTCGGGTGTTTTTAGGGTGTCAAAACAGGAGAAAATAATGAAAAGTAATAATCGTTTAATCATCATTGGCCGTATTCTTGGTGTCCATGGAATTAAGGGCGAATTAAAAGTCCAACCACTGACTGATGATCCGGGTCGGTTTTATGATCTGGATGAAGTCATCTTAATCGATGGCAAATCAGAAGCAAGCTATAAAATCATCAATTGCCGTCTCCACAAAACCAACGTTTTGCTGGTACTTGATGGTATCACCAGTCGTAACGATGCTGAAGCTTTAACTGGTCGGGAAATTGGGATTCCCCGCGAACAGGCAGTGGCGTTGGCTGAAGACGAATTTTTTATCGAGGATTTGCTGGGGTTGCCGGTTTATAATGATGGTCAGCTGCTGGGAAAAATTACCGATGTGATGCAGGCTGGTGGGGTCGATGTTTACACCATCACTGCTGAAAAAAAAGTCTATTGCGTACCGGCCCGAAAGCTTTATTTCACTGACATTAATATTAAAGCCAGTCGGATTGATGCCAGCATTCCACAGGAAATACTGGATTTATGAGATTTTATTTCTTGACCTTATTCCCGGAAATTATTGAAACCTATTTTCAAAGCGGGATGATCGGCCGGGGTGTCAAAGCGGGCTTGATTGAGTATTCCGTTCTTAATATTAGGGATTTTTCTGGAAACAAGCATCACAAGGTGGATGACACCCCTTACGGCGGCGGTGCCGGCATGGTGATGGCGGCGCCGCCAATTGTTGCAGCCCTGAAAAGCATTCCAGATTTTAGCAGTTATCCCATCATCTACTTGACGCCCGGAGGCAAGCCGTTTGAACAAAAAGATAGTACAAGGCTTTCTAAGCATTCGGCGATCATCTTTATCTGTGGCCATTACGAAGGGATTGATCAGCGGGTGATTGACACTTATGTCGATCTGGAGTTTTCAGTAGGGGATTATGTTTTAACTGGAGGCGAATTACCGGCCCTGACTCTGGCTGATGCCATTGCCCGACATATTCCTGGTTTTCTGGGGAATAGTGAAAGTTTGACAGAAGAATCGTTTGAAAGTCATCTACTGGAGTATCCGCAATATACTAAACCCCGGGAATTCGAAGGTCAGGAAGTACCGGAAGTGCTGCTCTCTGGCAATCACGCAGCAATTGATAAATGGCGCTTATTGCAGGCAGAAACACGGACCCGACTTAAACGACCAGACTTATTTGAAAAATACGAAAAAAGCTTGCATAAAGAATAAACAAAGTGTATAATATATCAGTATGTTATTTAGTGAGACGGTCCTCTGTACCTGATGCAAGAACGTCGCAAATCGAATATTAAGGAGAAAAAAATGGACATTATTAAAAAGATTCAATTAGAAAACATGAAGGCAGAACCACCAAAATTTAATGTTGGTGATACCGTAAAAGTACATGTTAAAGTAATCGAAGGTAAAAAAGAGCGTATTCAGATTTTTGAAGGCATCGTGCTTAAAAAACAAAACGGCGGCGTTGGTGAAACGTTCACCGTGCGAAAAATCTCTTCTGGCTTTGGCGTTGAGAGAACATTTTTGGTACACTCGCCAAAAATCGAAAAGGTTGATGTAATTCGTCGTGGTAAGGTACGTCGAGCTAAACTTAACTATCTTCGTGATCGTGTTGGTAAAGCAGCAAAAGTTAAAGAAAAAAGAGCGTAATTCAGAGGCTGTCAAGCCTCTTTTTTGATTAATTCGTGCTTTTAATAAATTAGAAATTTAGCAAGGAAGTGAAAGAATGAAAGAAGATCAGGAATCGAAGGGTAATTTAGAACTGAAAGAATGGATCCAATCCGCAGTGATTGCCATTGCGCTTGCTTTTATCATAAAAATGTTTTTGTTCGACTTTGTCATGGTTCAAGGCAGCTCGATGTTTCCCACGCTGGTGGAGGGTGATCGTTTGATTGTTAATAAAATCGGCTATACCATCGGTGAGCCGGATTATGGCGACATTGTTATCCTCAGTTACAGTGACAGTATTGAATATGTCAAGCGTGTGATTGGCAAAGGCGGTGACACCATTGCAATCAAGGATATGGTGGTATATCGTAATGGTGAACCACTGGATGAGGATTACATCAACCCCGATCCATATGAGGATTTTACAGAGGTCACCGTGCCGATGGGAACCTATTTTGTCATGGGCGATAACCGGGCCAATAGCTCTGATAGCCGTTATCCCAGCCTGGGTTTTGTGGAAAGGAATGCTATTGATGGGAAAGTCATCTTTAGAATCTGGCCGCTTTCAGAAATTGGTACGGTATAAGGATGTCAGAAGAAAAAATTGAATATATTCAGTGGTATCCCGGACATATGGCCAAAGCCAACCGGGAAATCAAAGAAAAGCTTAAACTCATCAATGTGGTGATCGAAGTGGTCGATGCCCGGTTGCCACTTTCCAGCAAAAATCCAGAAATTAATCAGTATACCTGGAATAAACAGCATATCTTGTTGCTGAACAAGTCGGATTTAGCTGATCCGGAAGTCAGTCTGGAATGGATTGACTGGTTTAAGAAAAATACCGAGATTCAAAAAGTGGTGTTGTTTGACGCTTTTGACCGACGGATGAAAACTGAGCTGGTCAGAACAATCCAGGAATTGAATGTGAAAGAAAAGGTTCAGGTGAAATGCCTGGTTTGCGGAATCCCGAACGTCGGCAAATCAACGGTGATCAACAGTCTGATCGGCAAGAAGAAAACTCAGATTGGCAACAAGCCAGGGGTTACCAAAGGCCAGCAATGGCTGAGCACACCGGATCACCTGATGCTCTTGGATACCCCGGGAATATTGTGGCCCAAATTTGAAGATCCCCTGGTCGGTCTCCATTTAGCCTGGTTGGGCTCCATCAAAGATACCATCTATGAAAAAGAGAACATTGCGGCTGATCTGCTTAAATATTTGTTAAAGTATTATCCTGATGAACTGGCTGCAATGTATAAAATCGAGGTCGCGGGAAAAAATTTACCTGAAGTCTTTGATGCGATTGCTAAAAGCCGGGGATTGCTGATTAAAGGGGGCGAATATGATTACGCCCGCACCAGTGTGCTGATTCTCAACGATTTTAAAAACGGCCGGATTGGCCGGATTACGTTGGAAAGACCTGATATTTAGAAAGGGTATGGTCTACAAGATATTCAAGCAAAACTTTGGTCATTATTCCAGTTGAAGTAGATCTCAATCAATCTGCATTTATTGTGGAACCGGAACATTTGGGTTTGATGGATCTGTATCTGGATGAAAACCTGGTTGAAAATCTGCGGCTGAACCGGCAGCGTTACTGAACGATTTCCAAACATTAAATTCGGCGCAAAGACAAGCGATACGAATAAAGGCCCATCAAATTTGCATCGATCATTTCTCCAGGGAAATGATTGCAAAAAAGTATCTGCTATTAATGAATCAATAAACGGGATGGTTGCTTTGGTTAAATTGTAGTATAATAGCGGTGAACAAATAAACTTGAAGAGGTAACAATGAATTCATTTCATAATATGACTGTTTCAGCAATTAAAGCGTATCTTTTAACCT
>CAZEBY010000005.1:0-69484 GCA_964510565.1 uncultured Lachnospiraceae bacterium
AGCTGGCCGACCTCGGTTATGCCCCGGGGCTACAACCGGAAGGCGACTACGTCGCCGTGAAGGTGCCGGTCTTCAGTTTTTCCAAGCTGCAGGATGTTGATACCCAACTGGGGCCGGAAATGAAATCGACCGGCGAAGTGTTGGGCGTTGCCAAAACCTTTGCCGATGCCCTGTATAAAGGGCTGGTGGCTTCCGGCCGAAATATGGAACGGGCCGGCGGGGTGCTGCTGACCGTTAAAGATCGGGATAAAGAAGCGATTGTCGAAATTGGTCGCCAGTTCCATGAAATGGGCTTTACCATCTACGGCACTGTCGGTACCGCCCTGATTCTCAACGAAAACAATATCCCCACCAAGGTGGTGCGTCGACTGGCCGAAAGCAAGCCCAATATCGGCGATCTGATCGAAAGTGGCAAGCTCAACTACGTCATTTCGACCTCCAGTAAGGGCCGGATGCCGCACCATGATGATGTCCGGATGCGCCGCAAATGCGTCGAAACCTCGATTGCCCTGCTGACCTCGCTCGATACCGCCCAGGCGCTGCTGGATTGTTTAAAATCCAACCGCACGATGGCCGAAATCGAACTGGTTGACATTAAAGAAATCCGCTAAAAAAGCTGTTTTTTCACAAAAGAACTTATTCAATCGCATTGAATAAGTTCTTTTTATTTGGTAGAATGGAAACAACTTTATAATAACCAAAGAAGAACGGTCGCCTGCCATTTTGGTTATGCATGATTAAGGATAATCTGGGGAATCTGAAAAATCAGAGTAAAAAAGAACGCGTCAGCAGAGGGCTATCCGGGATCATCGATGAGTTTGCTGTAAGATTTTCAAAAGTTGAGTGGAGAAAGAGGAAAAAATGGATGCAAGAAAATTAAACACAAAAAATCTTCGAATTGGTGAAATTCTTATAAATGCAGGATATATAACCGAAGAACACTTGCAGGAGGCTCTCGTTTATCAGAAGATTGATAAGAATAAAAGGCTCGGTAGTATCCTCGTTGACTACGGTTATCTGACCGAGATTCAGCTGCTTGATGCGCTGTCAAAACGTTTGAACGTCGAGGTGGTTCATCTTGCTGACGTCGTCATTGATTTAAAGGCGGCTGCAAAAATACCCCAGAGTACCGCCGTCAAATATACTCTGATTCCGATCAGTAATGAAAACAACCGTTTATTGGTTGTCATGAATGATCCGATGGATTTTTATGCGATCGAGGACATTCGGTTGATCACCAACCTGCCCATCGATGTGGTGCTGGGCGGCAAAGCGGATATCCAGGCAGCGATTCAGAAAGTCTACACCGAAATTGAAGCCAGAAAAGCGGCGCACACCGCCAATAAGGCCGCGATTGGCGGTAGTGTTTCATCCGTCGAAAATATTGTGACCAATGAAGGGGACGCGCCGGTTGTCAACCTGGTGAATACGATTCTATTAAAAGGGCACAACACCGGGGCCAGCGATGTTCATATTGAACCCTTTGAAGATAAAACCCTGATCCGGATGCGGGTTGACGGTTTGATTGTGGAGTACATGGCCCTGTCCAATACCGTTCATCAGGCCATGGTTGCCCGGATAAAAATCCTGTCAAATTTGGACATCGCCGAACGCCGGGTGCCGCAGGACGGTCATTTCCGGATCATTATTGATGGCATCGATATGAATGTGCGAACGTCCAGTATCCCGACGGTTTACGGAGAAAAAATGGTATTGCGGTATTTGAGTATGAACACCGCCCTGGATCACGCCGGTCAGTTTGGGATGAATGATGGCGATTATCAAAAAATTCTCAAGATTCTCCAGAGTCCTCATGGGGTGGTTTATATCACCGGCCCCACCGGCAGCGGAAAGACAACCACCTTATATATGGTGCTGGAAATGCTGAGCCGGCAAGCGGTGAACATTGCCACCATTGAGGATCCGGTCGAGCGGAAAATGGCTGGCGTTAATCAGAGCCAGGTAAATGTGTTGGCGGGAATGACCTTTGATTCCGGGCTGCGCTCAATTCTGCGGCAGGATCCCGATATCATTATGGTCGGCGAAACCCGGGACAATGAAACTGCTTCGATTGTTGTTCGGGCGGCGATCACCGGTCACCTGGTGCTTTCGACCCTGCATACCAATGATGCGGTGTCAGCGATTGTCCGGCTCGAGGACATGGGGGTTGAACCCTATATGGTGGCCAGTTCATTAACCGGGGTGGTGGCCCAGCGACTGGTCAAGAAAATCTGTCCCAATTGCAAAGAGCAGTATGTGAGCAATGAAATTGAAAGACTGCATCTGGGCGAAGATGTCCGGACACTTTATAAAGGCCGGGGCTGTCACCTCTGTAACAACACCGGTTATAAGGGGCGGGTCGCCATTCACGAAATTCTGGCGATTGATAAAAATATCCGCACCCTGATTTCAAGAAAAGCTTCAATTGATGATATCTATGCTTATGTTGAAAAAAACCGGATGCTGATTCCCTTGCGGGTCAGTGTGGCCAACCTGGCCAGAGCGGGAATAACAACGATGGAAGAATACTTGAAACTTTCATATTACGTGGAATAAAGGAGAAATGATGATTGCCAGCATATTAGATTTGATTGAATTTGGCCGGGCCAACAAATGTTCCGATATTCACTTAACCCAGACGTTGCCACCGGTTTTTCGAAAAAACGGCAAGCTGTTTCGAAGCAATTTTAACCATACGGCCAAGGACACCCAGGACTGGATTTTCAGTATGGTGAATTTTGCTCAAAAAGAAAGATTAGAAGCCAATCAGGATATCGATTTTAGTTTTGTCACGCCCGAAGGATTAAGGCAACGGGTTAATATTTATCGTCAACAGGGCAGCTATGCGGCGGCGATCCGCTTACTCAACGATACCATCCCCAGCTTTTCAGAACTGTGCTTGCCGCCGATTATCAAACAACTGGCAGATGAGCTCCGGGGCCTGATTCTGATCACTGGCCCGACCGGCAGTGGCAAATCGACCACCCTGGCTTCGATGATTGATTATATCAATACCAATCGGGCCTCGCACATAATTACGATTGAAGATCCGATTGAGTACAAGCATGTCCATAAAAAAGGGATTGTTCATCAGCGGGAAGTTGGCATTGATGTGCCTTCTTTTGAATTGGCGCTGCGCTCAAGCCTTCGGGAAGATCCCGATGTGATTCTGGTGGGGGAAATGCGTGATTACGAAACTATTTCGGCGGCGGTGACGGCAGCTGAAACCGGCCATCTGGTTTTGTCAACCCTGCACACCATTGGTGCGGCCAATACCATCGACCGGATCATTGATGTCTTTCCCACCCACAGTCAGCAACAGATCCGGGCGCAGTTGTCAGCGACCGTAAAAGGGGTGGTCACCCAGCAACTGGTACCCCTGGCCGACGGCAGTGGCCAGATGGCCGCCCTGGAAGTCATGCTGGGCACTGATGCGGTGCTGAACCTGATTCGCGAAAGAAAAACCCACCAATTGGCCTCGGTAATGCAAACCGGGGGACAGTTTGGTATGAAAACGCTCAATGCCGATCTGGTTCAGTTAGTCAGAGAAGGCAAAATTACCTATGAAACCGGCTTCGAATGGGCAACCGATAAACATGAGTTTAATCAATATTTTGGGCACCGTTAAAGGGGTGAGCGTAAGCAATGCTGAGGCGCAACGCAGGAAATTCCAATGGGATCAACCCATGCGTGCATATTTTATTAATAACACTGGTTTTATCAGGTGTTTTCAGGTACAAAAAAACAAAAAAGCACCGAATATCTTGTGGAAAATGTAACGAAATTCTCGGGTGACTTGTAACGAAAATGTAAAATACCGCTTGACTTTTAAGTGGTGTTAAACTAGAATAAAACTAGCATAGAATATCTAAAGGCAAAACAGGCGAAAACCTGGGACGCAAAGCTACAGGGTCTAAGTCGATGAAGTGAATCCGGAGAATTCATCATGATCGGACAGCCAGTTGCCACACCGAGCCAGTGTGGTTTTTTTGACCATCAAGTAAAATAGGTCATCAAAACAATTGGATTTGTCAGTTTTTTTAAAACAGCAGCCAGGGCTAAAGTTATTCTTTGATGAGTCGAAATTTAAAATGGGGTTACCCCGCAGCTAGAGGTAAGTCTAAGATAGAATACCCAGCCAATAAGAATTAAGATAAAGTATGGGAATTTATGGCATAATTATGGCTGCACTTCACATATGAATCACCTTGTGGCGCAGGTGATAGTATAGATTTCAAAACTTATAAAATAAAGGAGCAAAAATGGAATTATTAAAGAAATTAAGGAAAGATAACAAGGGTTTTACGTTAGTTGAAATTATTGTCGTCCTGGTTATCCTGGCGGTTCTGGCCGCGTTTACAATACCGACGATGTTGGGATTTGTCAATGATGCGCGAGGAAAAGCGAATATGGCTTTGGCGAGAGAGGTTTATGTGGCGGCACAGGCGGCTGCGACAGAAACTGTTGCCATTGCGCCAACAACTACAGCTACTAATTTATCGACTGCTCTTAGTGATACAGCAGAAAAAGCACTTTCAAATACAACAATGATTACGATGTTAGGTAGTAGTGATATTCCCGCAGCTGCGACTTGGGTTACAACTTGTGAAGCCGGCACCGGTGGAGTTGCTACCGGGAAAGTTAGTTCGGTTGCTCTGACTATTGATGGAAAGACAATCACAATAACTCCAGGTGGTGCAGCCGTCGTCAACTAGGGCAAAACCATATAGATCAGATTGTTAGCCCTATGCGCCATAGGGCTAAAACTCCTTATCCAAGGCGCAAACCCGTCATTGGGTTTGCGCGGGATAGGGAGTTTTTTTATAACCGAAAACGCTCGGAATCTCCGGGCGAGAGAAAGATAAAAACAATGCTAAAATGGTAATGGTGTTATCGTCCGGGTGGGTGTGCATCAATCAGAAAAGTCAAGCGTCGCTCGGATAGTTCTTCACACATTTTTGCAGAAAGGAAAGCTTTTAATGGTCTTATTGATTAATATCAGTCTATATCTTTATCTCTTTGTCATCGGCTGCGTGATCGGCAGTTTTCTTAACGTGATTATTTACCGGATACCTAAAGATCTTTCCTTTGCTAAGGGCCGTTCCTTCTGCCCTCACTGTCAGACTCAAATTAAGGGCATTCATAATGTGCCGCTTTTCAGCTATCTCTGGTTACGGGGGAAATGTGCTTACTGTGGCGAAAAAATCGCACTCCGTTATCCAGTGGTTGAACTGTTTGCCGGAGTAATGGCAGTTTTTATTTTTGCGATCTACGGCCTGTCATTGCAATGGTTGGCAGTTTTTGCCGCCGGTGCGATTCTAATCTGCATCACGATGATCGATTTTGATACCATGACCATCCCCAATGGCCTGGTGATTGCGTTAATGATCCCAGCTTTGCTTTGTTTTTTTGTTTTTCCCCAGCTGGGCATTCTGTCCCGGGTGATTGGTATTTTTGTAATCAGTCTGCCGATGCTGATACTGACGGTGTTTATTGGTGAGGCCTTTGGCGGCGGTGACATCAAGCTGATGGCCGTGGCCGGATTCATGCTGGGTTGGGGCAATGCGGTGCTGGCGGCCTTTATTGGATTAATGCTGGGGGGCATGGTGGCAGTTTGCTTACTGGTCCGAAAAACGGCAGATAAACACATGGCTTTTGGCCCCTATTTATGCATTGGCATAATGACAAGCCTGGTGTTTGGTGATATAATAATAAGATGGTATTTAAGGTTATTCGGGTTGCAATAAGAGGCAAAACATTACGGAGTAGTTAAATGATGGAGGAGATATGCCAGTTTATCAATACACAGCTAAAAATTTGCAGTCTCAGGTGGTTCGGGGAACCATGGAAGCGACCACCCCGGAAATGGTGCGTAAAAATTTACGGCAAAATAATGAGTTTGCCCTAAAGATTCAGGAAGTGCACGAGCATAAACAGGTCTATAAGCTCAAGCCCATGGAAATTTCTGACTTTTCCCGGCAGATTGCCAGTATGCTGGCGGCCGGTATTACCATGATCCGGGCCATCAATATAATGGAAGATCGGGACATCAAACCGGCGATCAAAAAGGTCTATGGCGTTTTACACCGGGAAATCGAGAATGGCAATACTCTGTCCCATGCGATGGAAGAAACCGGCGGTTCGTTTCCGGAGCTTTTAATCAACATGTATAAATCAGGGGAAGCCAGTGGTCAAATGGAAGCAACGGCGCGAAAAATGGCAGAACATTATGAAAAAGAACATAAGCTAAAAACCAAAATAAAAGGTGCCATGACCTACCCGATGATTCTGCTGGGGGTTACGATTGTGGTGGTATTGCTTGTCTTTACCCTGATTCTGCCCCAGTTTTTCACCCTTTTTGAGGGCATCGAACTGCCGGCGATTACCCGGTTGATGATCAATATCAGCAGCTCAATGATTTCATTCTGGTATCTTTATATTATCGGGACTCTGGTGGTGATTGCCGTAATGGGCTTTCTGGCAACCCTGCCCACCTTAAAAAGAGGGTTGGATCGGCTTAAGTTGCTAATCCCCCGGATTGGCAAACTGATGAAAATTGTTTATACCGCCCGGTTTTCCAGAACCCTGAGTTCTCTTTATTCGAGCGGTCTGGCGATGATTAATGCGCTGGACATCAGCGCTTCCACCATCGGAAACACCTATTTGCAGGCACAGTTTCCCAAGGTGATTGAACTGGTGCGAAGCGGAGAGCCGCTATCCGCATCGATCCAGACGATTGATGGCTTTGATTCGAAGTTGGTATCAACTATTTTCATTGGCGAAGAGTCTGGTAATCTGGATGAAATGCTGAATAACGTAGCGGATTCCTTCGATTACGAAGCAGAAATGGCAACGACAAGGCTTGTTGCTTTTATTGAACCAATGATGATTATTTTAATGGCTGTGGTTGTTGGCGGGATTATGTTATCGGTAATGCTCCCAATTATGACCTTATATAAAAACATCGGATAGGAAGACAAACTATGCAGACGATCGTCTATTTTTCAAATGAGGGCATCCAGATTATCCAGGGAGCGATGAAGCGTGGACAGCTGATCGTTTCCCATTTCCAGACCCTGCCGTTTGAAACCGGTACGCTGATTAATGGGGTTATTACCAACGAAGAAGCGGTTAAGCAAATCATTGTTGAGGCAATGCAGGCGAATAAAAAGCTCTTTAAAAACATGAAGCTGATTATTGACAGCAGCCTGATTGCAACCAAAAACGTCGAAGTCCCCAAACTTAAACCCAAAGAAATGGCGGAGCTGGCGATTACGGAATTCGAAGACAGTGCGGCCAACTATGAGGAGCTGCTGGTTGATTATTCGATTATTCCGGTGCCCGAAGGACAGAATATGTTTTGCTGCGGCATCGAAAAGCGGGTGTTGGCATCATACATTGATTTGTTTAAGAGTTTAAAAATTCCGGTGCAAAGCATCGATGTGGGACTGAACACCATTATTCAATACATTACGGCAAGCAGAGATTATCGGGGGATGACCTTTGCGGTTAATGTTATCGACGGGAAAAACCTGGTATCGATTCTGTTTGAAAATGGAGTATATGTTTTTTCAAACCGGACACGTTTAATGGCAGAAAGGGGAACCACCGCTTTTTGTGAAGAACTGTCCGAAAAATTGTCAGCGCTGATTCAGTTTAACCGGGCCCAGCGGTCAGAATATGTTTTGAATATGAGCGTTTATGCCGGAATGGATGAAGATGAACTGGAAATATTGAAATCGGTCATCTTTGATCCGGCGATCAATTTGTTCATTATTCCTCAAACCTCCAACATCAAGATTGGTTTTAAAATCGAAGAAGTCTTTGATTTTGGCAAATTTATTTATCCAATCGTGGGTTTTTTTACGGGTACCAAACCGATCAACCTGGCAGCGGTGTATCGCCGTAGCAATATCGTTAAAAAGGAAGCTCCCATGGCGTTAAAATTGACAATTGTGCCAATGGGGATGATGGTGTTTTTTTTACTGCTGTTCGGGATTTTTTTGGCACTGCGATTAAATGCTGCCCGGACTCTGGCTGAAGCAAATGCCTATATCAACGATACCAATAATCAGCAGCAGTACATGGAAGCTAAAGAAATAACCGATGAGCTCGATCGTATCAACTTACAGATTGCCAATATGGAAAAAATCAATACTGCCGTTAACAGCAATCCGGATGTTGTTTCGGAAAAGCTGAACCATATGGCGACATTATGTAACGGCGTGATCGAACTCAACAGCCTGAATTATGACGGAACCACCGGGGCCATCCGCATTGAAGCAATGGCACAGACGGAAAAAGATGCCGCGGCGTATGTCGATCGATTAAAAAGCACCCAATATTTTACCGTGCTCGATTACAGCGGCTACGAGAAAGTCGATATGACCCGGACGGAGACCACGACCAATAGTAGTACATCAACGGTCACAACAAAAATCACCAATAGTGCAATGTTTAAATTTTCGGTGAATGCTTATCTGAAGGCGGGAGGACAATAATGAACAAGTTAAGCCGTCGCGAAAAGTTTTTGATTTATTTTCTGGTCTGTTTTTTAGTGACCATCTTTGGGACATTTTATGTGATTAAACCCAGCTATGAAAAGTTTGTTTTAGTCAATCAACAGGCAGTTGAAGCAAAATTTACCCAGCAATCGATGGAAATGACTATTGACGGGATTCCGGCATCCATGCAAGCCCGAGACGAAGCCAAGGCTAAACTGGCAGGCTTGAAAACGCCGTTTCCCGCTAACTTGCCCAATGAAGGGATCGATAGTTTATTGACCCAGTTGTGCCTGGGTTATAGTTTATCGCCAAAACTACTGGCAATTGAAAACAATCAGTTCCAAGATGTCACCGTTTTTACGGAATATACAAACAAAGGCGCATCCGGTTCGGTTGCAGGAGCGGATGCAAATCCGGGGTCGACTGATGCAAGTTCAGGTTCGGCGGGCACAACGTCGGGGTCGACAGATGCGGCGTCAGCCACAACAGCTGCGAATTCGGGTGCCGCAGATGAAACGGCAAACACCGCTACGCCACCGAGCGGTGACAATGCGGTTTCTGCCGGGGTGCAGACCTGGTCCAGTGTGGTAAATATGCAGCTTACCGGGACGCAGGCAAATTTTTATCGCCTGATTGACGGGGTCAATGCCCGTCCGGATATGATTATTTCTAATTTTTATATTGAACCATTGGTGAGTTCGGAGGCAGTGACCAGCACAAGTGGCAGCAGTATTACCAATGTGGTATATTCGGGCTATAAGCCGAAGCTCGACGGGGGTAATGTCATCATTGATGTCACGTTTGTTGTTTATATGGTTGAAAAATAGGGTCGCAACCGAATTCTAAAAACAGTATTTTTGCAATTGGTATCAAACGGTAATTAGGACAACTCCTAAAAGGAGGAAAGAATAATGAAATCTGTAATAAAAACAAAATTATATAATCAGGATGGCAGTTCTTTGTCATTTGTTCTTATTATTGGTCTGATTCTGATGTTGTTGGTGGCGTCATTAATTGCGGTTGCAAATAGTAATCTCTCGTTTACCCAGGAATCGGTGGAAAGTCGGCAGGGTTACATTGATGCCAAATCGGTGATTGAATTTGGAAAGGTGGAAATCAGCAGCCGGATCACGAAATTAAAGGACAAAGAAGAACAGATTGGAAAAGAAACCGATACAGCCCGGTTGGCGACCTTGAAAAATGAGCGAACGGCCTTAATCACAGCCTTAGCGGCGACTTTTTCGGTCTATGGCGTGGTTGAAGACGTGACCGGGAATCTGGTGCCGGATTCACTGTCTTTTTCAGCCGGAAGCTACAATGGTAGCACCAGAAAAGTCCTGGGAGTCTGTACGGTCACACCCACCACCCTCAGTTCGGGGGTGACTAAGTTTGCCTTTGACCTGGAAACTCAAAATTTAAGACGAGCGCTGAATTATAAGATCGATTTTAACTATGCCGCGAAATCAGTCAGTTATTGGCATTCGACAAGCGTTGTGCCTGTGCCTAAGCCAAATGATGCGACAATTGGTACTTGGATCAAAACGAACATCAATAAAACCGAAAGTTGGTTATTGGGTCTCGTAACCAGAAGTGTATTTGTTAAAACCGTTAATCCGTCCTATACCTACGAAACCGCATATTTAACGGCTTTAACAGTGCTTTTAGAGGTCACGTTAAATGCCAATGATGCTAAAATTGCCGGTATGAGTCTGAATGTGGGAAAAGACGATGCGGGATTTGGCTGGCCGGAGAGCGGACTTCTTGGTTTGCCGGCCAGCATCAATCTGAATCTCAAGGCGAAGAATTTGTACTTTTCTGACCCGCTGCCGACATCAGCAAAGAATGCGACATTTAATATGACCGCAGAAAATATTATCTTTCCGGGCGATCTGATCATTGGTGATGGACAAACCCTGAATCTTACCTGTGATAATCTATGGGTTGGGGGAAACATTGTTTTAGGGTATCAAAGCGAGCTGACGGTTACCGGGACAGCGGGGAAGACGGCGAATCAAATGGTTGTTGGTGGCAGTATTATAAAAACCGGCCTGACGGACGGATCTCATCGCGGGGATGTCAATATTTCGAACCTTTACTATTTTGAGGCAGGCGGTTTGGATATTGATAATAATCAAAACAACGATTTTAAAATCGCAGCTAAAACAGTGTTAATCAAAGGTAATATGACCATCGAAGGCAAGGGCTGGTCGGACACCATGGTATCAGCAATAACGTCGCCAGTGCAAATTACAACCCAGTATTTTGAGTGTACCGGAAAAACAACCATTGCCCGGTATGGCAATCCGTCAACTCCGATTGCTATCACGGCCGATTCCGGGGTGTTAAATGTCCGATTCACCGGGGGGTATGATCAGCAGTATGCGCACGTTGATATTGACGGATCAAGCACGGTGGTGTTTGGCAAATCGTTTTACTTGAGGTCAAATGGCATTGATTATATGTCCAGGATTGTCTGGAGCCATCTCTATGTTGAGGGTGGCGATGTCTATATCGAAGGGTCGGCGGATAATTCGATTCAAATGTCGGATCAGTCGTTTTTATATGGCATCAGTGCGGGAAAGAGTGCGATAAAAATTTACAATCAGACTAAAATAAATTATTTAGGCAGTAACGTAACGGTTGCGCCTGGCAGCTATAATACCAGGGTTGAATATATTAGCTCAAATAATAATACTTATTATGCTGGTATTTTGATACCGTCATATCTTACCCGATTTGGCGATTATCCGGCAAGTGCAGCGGGCACGGCTGAAGTTGGGGTGGAAAAATATTATTAAGGAGTGCATCATGAAAGGGATAATTGCAAATCAGCGTGGTGTGACTTTAATTGAAACAGTGGTGGCAACGGCGATCATTGCAATTCTTTTGACAACAGTCATTGGGGCACTTCTCTATGGGCAAAAAATGATTGTCTTTACCGATGAAAAGAACAACGCGGCGGCCATTGCGCAGGAACAAATTGATGCGGCGATGGCGATGGCAACGTCGGGAACGGCTCCGCCAACAGATCCGCCAGAAGGAACGCCCACACCTAACGGCTATCGGCGAGTCCAGGTTGCCAGTCAGGTGGATCGGAATGGTGATGGAACCAACGACGGCTATGCCATCAATGTCAAGATCTATTATAATAATGATCAATCTTATGTGGAGCTCGAGGCATACGCCAAAAAAGGTGGGCTATGAGGATGAATACGAAAAAGAAACCATGCAAACCCAATGACCGGGGTTTTACCCTGGTGGAAATTCTGGTTGCCCTGATGATTACCGGGGTGCTACTGGGAACGGCCGGCACCACTTTTCTAATGTCGCAAAAAATATACACCCGCGGGACGGACATCAGTTATAAACAGGGCAGCATTACCAACACCGAAACGAATTTGCAAAATTATCTGTCGGTTGCAACCGGTGTGACCCTGGCCAGTGCCCCAAAAACCGATGATCAAGAGAGTTATAGTATCGGTTTTAAAAATGATGGCACCTGCGAAGAGGTGATTATGATTCAAAATGTCGATGCTTCGGGAAATCCGGTAACAATCGGCGGTAAGAATTGTACCGAATCGCGAACCATGATTTCGCAGATTTCTGAAATTCAGGTAGATACAATCGGTACCACAGTGGCAACCATGAATTATGATTTGGTACCCTTCAATGAGATGGCGACATTAAGCGGTGGAATCGTGATGAATAATATCAAGTTATCAAATGGGAACATGCCTTCGGACGAATTAAAAGCGGGAACGAATCTTAATGCCTCAACCAATGGGATGCATTATCTGGTGCTGACTTTTGCGGATCTCAGTGGCGGGAGCGGTAGCTCAACGATTAATGACAATTTGTCTGGCAAGGGTGTTATTGTCGGGAATTGGGATAAGATGATTGCTTATGCGAAAATATCAGACCCCTGGGGTTATCGGTTTATTCCAGACGGAGCGGTTTATTCAGACACGACCGGGACCTATGTAACGTCCAAAGCCCAATATATCACAAGATCATTTGCTGAAGGTAATCCAACAGCACGAACGTATTATGAGTCCCTGGGTGCAGAAGGGAATGACTATTTTTTAAAGATATCAAATACAACGCGGATTATTACAGCCGATGATTATGAAACGGACCCAACAAAATGGGGTTGTATCTGGCTGGCGAATCGCTATCCGCAATTAGGGGATTTATATTTGTATAATGGCGCCTATTACATCTGGGAAAATAAAGCAAGCGATGTTTACAGTGTCAAAGATCCGACAATTGGAAATGGCTGGCTCAAATTAGTCAGTGCCCCTGCAGAATTTCGATAATCAGGATATGGTCTTATAAAATAGAAGCTCACACAGAACAAATATAAGAGTTTAAAAACAGCAAGGAGAAAAAATGAAAAAAGTAGAATTTTACGAACCGGCCGGCTGCGCCAGCGGCGTCTGTGATCCGATGATCGAGGCGGATCTGCTGCGCATTGAACATATGGTAAAGGATTTAAGAGAACGGGGTGTCTCGGTGTCGCGCTATAACGTGATGGATGACATGCCGGCCTTTATGGCCAGCTTTGTTGTCAAAGAAGCGATTGCGACCCAAGGGATTGAGTGTCTGCCGCTGACGATTGTCGAGGGGAAAATTGAGATGAGTGGAAAATATCCGACTGATTTTGCCCTGGCCAGATGGGCGGGGCTACCCTGGAGCGATCTGGAAATCTATGCGGAGCGGGAAAAACGCGAACAAACGGTATTGTTTGGCTTTAGTGACGAGGTCAAGGGTAACGACTGTGATGATAGCGATTGTACTGGGGATTGCAGCAGCTGTAACTGATTAGTAAAATTATTCGTAAAAAAATATGAAATGCGAGAGCATTTCTTTTTTTTACCCTAAAATATCACAAGAATTTATTATCGCAATTGTATAATTATTAACAAGGTAGTTATTGGTAAATAAACTGACAGAAAACGTGGAAAAAACAGGCAAAAAGTGGGATCAGTACGCAAATATTTATATCGAAAAAGTTTGTATTTTACCCGAATAAAGTGGTAGAATAATATGCAATGTGAAAAGAAGGAGAATTTAGTATGCAATTTGAGCGAAAGCTTCAGCTGGCAACCGATTTATACCAATTTACCATGGGAAATGTATACGTCCAGGATGGTAAGCAGAATGAAGAGGCTGTCTTTGATGTTTTTATTAGAAATAACCCCTTTGAGGGAGGTTATACCGTGGTAGCCGGATTGGAGCAGGTCATTGAATATGTCAAAGGCATCCGCTTTACCAAAGAAGATACCGCATTACTCAAAAAGAATCATCCTGAATTTTCACCCGCATTTTTAGCCTATCTGAATAACTTCAAATTTGAAGGGGAAATTTTTGCCATTCCCGAAGGCAGTATCATTTTTCCGATGGAACCGATTATTCGCGTTAAAGCACCGCTGATTCAGGCGCAGATTATCGAAACCACGATCTTAAGCATCATCAATCACCAGACCCTGATCGCGACCAAGGCGGCCCGGATCATTGAAGAAGCCCGCGGCGATGTGGTGATGGAGTTTGGGTTGCGGCGGGCTCATGGTACCGAAGCCGGCTTTTATGGCGCCCGGGCGGCGGTGATCGGCGGCTGTGCCGGCACCAGTGTGGTCGAAACCGAAGCGATGCTTGATCGGCCGGCGATGGGAACGATGAGTCACAGCTTTATTCTCAGTTACGATACCGAGCTGGAAGCCTTTGAAAAATATGTCAAATATAACCCCGACAACGCCACGCTTTTAGTGGATACCTACAATACCCTGGAAAAGGGCGTGCCCAACGCCATTGCGGTTTTTAAAAAAGCGTTAGCTGAAGGCGCCATTACCGGCCGCTACGGGATTCGAATCGACTCCGGCGACCTGGCATATTACAGTATCGAAGCCCGAAAAATGCTCGATGACGCCGGTCTTTTCGAGGCCGGGATTGTGGCCTCATCGGATCTCGATGAACACCTGATTAAAGATCTGAAAAGCCAGGGCGCCCAAATCAATTCCTGGGGGGTTGGCACCAAGCTGATCACCGCCTATGATTGTCCGGCGCTGGGTGGGGTCTATAAGCTGTCGGTGATTTCCGGCAAATCAAAACTGAAGGTTTCAAACGATCCCGAGAAGATTACCAATCCCGGATACAAGAAGATCTTTCGGATCTACGGAAAAAGTAACGGGATGGCACTGGCTGATCTGATTACCTTGGCAGATGAAACCATTAATCAGGATGAACCGCTGACAATTTTTCATCCGGTTCATACCTGGAAAAAACGAATCATTACCGATTATTATCTCCGGGAACTGCTGGTGCCGGTATTTGTTAAAGGGGAGTGTGTCTATCAGTCACCGACTATTGCCGAAATTCAGCAGCATTTGCGGGATGAAAAAGAGAGTCTCTGGCCGGCCTTTAAACGGATGGTCAACCCGCATGTCTATCATGTCGATTTGTCCGAGCAGCTCTGGGCTTTAAAACAGCACTTACTAAGCGAGGCGGAATAAAATTTCGGGTTTAGTTGATTAAGAAAATGGAAATAATCATGAAAACAAAAATAATTGAGATTGCCATGCTAAATCAGCAGGCCTTAAAGGAATTAGAAGCCGCAGCCGCGCTGATTAAAGCCGGGGGGACGGTGGTGTTTCCCACTGAAACGGTTTATGGACTGGGGGCCGACGCGCGAAATCCCGAGGCAATCAAGAAAATCTTTGCCGCCAAGGGGCGACCCGCGGATAATCCGCTGATTGTCCACGTCGCCAGCGTGGATGAGGTAAAACCACTGGTTGCCGATATTCCGGTCAAGGCCGAGCGGCTGATGAAAGCCTTTTGGCCAGGGCCCTTAACGATTATTATGGAAAAAGCCGTGACCATTCCGGCGGCGGTAAGCTGCGGCTTAAGTACGGTGGGAATTCGCTTTCCCGATCATCCGATCGCCCAGGCCTTTATCAAAATGGCGGGCTGCCCGATTGCGGCGCCCAGTGCCAATCGTTCCGGCCGGCCCAGTCCCACCCAGGGTAAACATGTGCTGGAGGATCTCGATGGCCGGGTTGACGCGATGATTTTATCCGCCGATACCGAACTGGGCCTGGAATCAACGGTGATCGATATGACAGTCGAGCCGCCGATCGTATTAAGGCCCGGAGATATTACCCTGGCACAGCTTCGTGAGGTGTTGGGTGAGGTCGCCGTTTCGGCGAATGTCACCACCAATGTGGTGCCGGAGAAGGTCGCATCGCCGGGGATGAAATACACCCACTACTCACCCCGGGGCGAGCTGGTGGTGGTCAAGGGCAGTCCCGAGGAGATCCGCGAAAAAATCACCAAAGCGCTATCACACTATAAAGGCAAACCGATGACAGTCGGGGTATTGGCCAGCGATGAAACGATGGACTTTTATCGGGAAGGTCTGATTATTTCGCTGGGGAGCCGCAATGATCCCAAAGAAATGGCCAAAAATCTTTTTTCCCGGCTGCGAACCTTCGATGAGCTGGGAGTTGAAAAAATATATGCCGAAGACATTCCCCTGAATAATGACACCCTGGCATTAATTAATCGGCTCTATAAGGCAGCCGGCTATGCCTTTATATAAATAGGAAGGAAAATAAGAATGAAAATTGCAATTGGTTCAGATCATGGAGGGCTGGCTTTAAAAAAAGTCATCAAACCATTTTTAATCGAGCAGGGACATGAGGTCGTTGATTTCGGCACGAATAGCCCGGACTCCTGCGACTATCCGGTTTATGGGCAGCAGGTTGGTGAAGCGGTCAGCTTTGGTAATTGCGACCGTGGGATCGCGATTTGTGGCACCGGTCTGGGGATTTCGATGGCGGTTAACAAGGTGCCGGGGATTCGGGGGGCTTTGTGTACCAATGAGTTTATGGCCGAGATGTCGCGGGAGCACAACAATGCCAATGTGCTGGTGTTAGGTGCCCGGGTTTTAGGTGAGGGACTGGCGCTACGGATTGTTAAAATCTGGCTGGAAACGGAGTTTGGCGGAGACCGTCACCAACGGCGGATCGATGGAATTACCGCGATCGAAAAAAAATATTCAAAATAGCAAAAAAATGGGATTGCTGTATATACAAGTATAAATTATTGTGATATTATATGTAAAAGATTTCAAGATGTAGTTGAAAAATGGACTTTTTTTTAGTGATGGTGTATACTTTAGCGTAGAAAAGGACAAAAAAAGACAGTATGAGAACAAAAAAGTATATGCGTACAAATGGAGTAGTGGATGAAGCGTGAAAAGGAGAAGCCCTATAAATACCTGGCGATGATCTCCCAGCTCGGGATTTCGGTGCTGGTTCCGGTTGGCATCATGATTTTTATTGGCAAGGTTCTGGATTTTTATTTTCATACCGGAAACATGCTGGTGATTATCCTGGCGGTGCTGGGGGTGCTGGCTGGTTTACGAAACATGTATGTGATTCCGCTGCGCTTGAGTGAAAAAGCTCAGAAATTGGCAGCCGAGAATGAGACCGATGAAGAGCGGGCCGCTAGAAAAAAGCGTGCCCAGGAATACCGCGATCAGATCAAAAAGGAAAATGAGGATAATGAAAACGATACAGAATTATAAGAAGTTATCTCTGGAAACACGAATCATGGTTGAAGGTGGGCTGATCAGCCTTGGGCTGATGCTGTTTGCCTTTCTGACGGCAGATCCCCGGGCGTTTGCTTTGGGGGTGCTCTTTGGTGGCGCCTACAGCGTCCTCAACTTCAGACTGATGCAAGTAACCTTTGACAAGGCAATGAAAATGCCATCGGCGAGGGCTCAAAAATATGTTCAGACCAGATATTTTTTGAGATACCTGTTAACCGGTGTTGTTATATATGTGGCAATTATTAATCCCTGGGTAAACATCATTGGTGTGCTGCTTGGGTTGGTTGCCGTAAAAATTTCAGTTTTAATCAATACTACAGTATCAAAAAAAAACGTCTTGATCAATGAGGCGTAAAAATCCAAAAACACAATAGGCGGTTTAAAATTAAAGCGCCTGGACAATGAGGTGAAAAAACAATGGAAGGCCCAAAAATTTACGGGGAAATCTTCGGACTCCCGATCACACAAACACTTGTGAACACCTGGATCATTATGGCAATGATTTTGGTTGTGTGTGCTATTTTGACAAAAAATATGCAAAAGCGTCCAGGGAAAGCCCAAGTCATTGCGGAAACCATTGTCACGGTTATGGATGGTTTAGTTGGCCAAACGATGGGAAAAGATAAGATGAAGTTCGCACCATATATGCTGGCTCTGATTATGTTTCTCGCGTTTTCGAACACGTCTGGAATCTATGGTCTGAGATCTCCGACAGCCGATTTAAACTGTACCGTTGGCCTGGCTTTGATGACATTTTTTATGACCCAGTTCTTTGGTTTAAAATCAAAGGGATTGGGAGGCTACCTCAAGGGATTCCTTGAGCCAATGCCGTTCTTGCTTCCAATTAATATAATTGGAGAATTTGCCAATCCGGTTTCCCTGTCTTTCCGTCTTTTCGGAAACTTACTTGGTGGTGGAATTATCATGGCACTACTGTATTCAGCGTTAGCTGGACTGTATTTCTTTCCAATCGTAATTCCGGTACCGTTCCATTTCTACTTTGATATCTTCTCAGGATTGTTGCAAAGCTTTATCTTTACAATGCTAACCATGGTGTTTGTATCTGGAGCTATGGATTAATGAGGGAGAAAGGGAGGAAACGGTATGATTGGTGACGCAAATATTGTAGATTTTTTGTTGCAGTTTCTTGGTCAGTTTGATGGCATTGATGTGATCAAAGCATTTTCTGCCATTGGCGCCGGGACTGCCATGATCGCCGGCGTCGGACCTGGGATTGGCCAGGGATTTGCGGCTGGTAAAGGCGCGGAAGCGGTGGGCATTCGGCCCGCAGCGCAGAGCGATGTAATCCGAACCATGCTGCTTGGTGCAGCCGTTGCGGAAACAACCGGGATTTATGGATTAATTGTCGCATTGATTTTACTCTTTGCGAATCCCTTTATGTAGGGAAGGAAATTATTTAGGAGGAACGTACACAAATGGAAGGTTTAGATTTTATTAAAGCATGCTCAGCGATTGGCGCTGGTATTGCGATGATCGCCGGGGTAGGACCTGGTATTGGTCAGGGTTTTGCCGCCGGTAAAGGTGCCGAAGCAGTTGGACGTCAGCCAGAAGCACAAAGTGATATTGTCAGAACCATGCTTTTAGGGGCAGCGGTAGCTGAAACCACTGGTATCTATGGGTTGATTGTTGCATTGATCTTATTATTTGCAAACCCATTTATTTAACAAAAAAAATACAAACAAATTTCTGTTAAAACGAGGAGGAACGTACACAAATGGAAGGTTTAGATTTTATTAAAGCATGTTCAGCAATTGGTGCTGGGATTGCGATGATCGCTGGGGTAGGACCTGGTATTGGTCAGGGTTTTGCAGCTGGTAAAGGTGCTGAAGCCGTTGGGCGTCAGCCAGAAGCACAAAGTGACATCGTCAGAACCATGCTTTTGGGTGCAGCGGTAGCTGAAACCACCGGTATCTACGGCTTGATTGTTGCACTGATTTTACTCTTTGCTAATCCCTTTATTTAATAATGAGGTGATTCTGTAATGAAATACTTCGTAGCTTTTAAATTAGAAAGGGGGCTGTAACATTATGTTTGAATATGCAGGCTTAGTTGGAATTGACTTAAAACTCTTACTGGCAACAATCGTTAACTTTATCATCTTCTTTTTGCTATTAAAAAAATTCTTCTATGAAAAAGTTAAAGAGATCATTGCTAAAAGACAAGAGGATGTTTCTGCTGAAATAGTAGGTGCGACTGAAAAAAATGCAGCGGCAGCAAAACTGAAACAGGAATACGAAACACTGTTGGCCGATATCCGTTCCAAAGAACGTGAGATTATTCGGGATGCAACAGTGGAAGCACAGGCTCAAAAACATGAAATTGTTGAAAAAGCACATGCTGACGCAAAACTGATTGTCGAAAAAGCCATGGCTGAAATTGAAGTCGAAAAACGCAAAGCGATGAATGAAGTGAAATCGAACATCGTTGATCTGTCACTCTTTGCAGCTGAAAAAATTATCAACAAATCGATGGATAAAAAACAGCATGAAAAGATGATTCAGGACTTTATCGATAAGGTAGGGGATGCTAAATGAGTTTAGTAGCGAAAAGATATGCCCAGGCCTTATTCGACACTGCCGTCGATAAAAACATTGTTGATGGAATGTATGATGAGTTTTCTTCGGTCATTGATCTTTTCAAGTCTGAAGCCGGATTAATGAATCTGATGCTAACCCCGTCAATGAACACTTCTGAAAAGAAGGGTGTTCTGGGCCGGGTTTTTGGAGACTCATATAATCAGTACTTGAGAAATTTTTTAAACATTCTTTTGGATAAAAATCGTTTCGAATTTCTGTTA
Source organism: uncultured Lachnospiraceae bacterium (assembly GCA_964510565.1). Lineage (GTDB taxonomy): Bacteria > Bacillota > Clostridia > Eubacteriales > Eubacteriaceae > Acetobacterium. The sequence goes on from CAZEBY010000005.1 coordinate 19,931, forward strand.
GAAATCCATGAAACCTTTAAACAATTGGTGTTGCCCTACAGAAACACAGTGGAAGCCCGGGTATTGACCGTGGTGCCCCTGGACGAAGCCCTGCGTGTGGCTTTGGAAGCCAAGTTGGCCAAGCGTTTTGACAAAAAGGTGATTCTTGAAAACGTCATTGATGGATCAATCCTTGGCGGAGCGGTGGTTTATGTTGGCGATCAGGTGATTGATGGGAGCATTAAAAATCAGTTAAATCAAATGAAAACACAAATGAACAGTTTAAGACTACATTAAAAAGAGGTGAGTAAAGTTGAATCTCCGACCAGAGGAAATAAGTCAAATTATTAAAAATGAAATAGAGCGGTATCAAGATAAGCTTGAAGTCGTCGATGTCGGTACGGTCATTCAAGTTGGAGACGGGGTTGCCCGTGTTCATGGTCTTGAAAATGCTATGGCAGGTGAGCTTTTAGCTTTCCCGAACGAGGTTTACGGGATGGTATTCAATCTTGAAGAAGATAACGTTGGTTGTGTTCTTTTAGGTTATGATGATAACATCGTTGAAGGTGATATCGTTCGTTGTACCGGTCGTATTGTTGAAGTGCCAGTTGGCGAAGCCATGATTGGCCGTGTTGTCAATGCTTTGGGTTTTGCCATTGATGGAAAAGGTCCAATTGTTACCGATCACCATCGTCCGGTAGAAGTTAAGGCACCAGGTGTTATCGAACGTGAATCGGTTAATCAACCCATTCAAACCGGTTACAAAGCGATTGACTCGATGATCCCCATCGGCCGTGGTCAACGTGAGTTAATCATCGGTGACCGTCAAACCGGTAAAACCGCCTTGGCGATTGATACCATCATCAACCAGAAGGGTGAAGATGTTATCTGTATTTATGTTGCCATTGGCCAGAAGGAATCAACCGTTGCCCAGATCGTGGGACAATTGGAAGAAAATAATGCCATGGATTATACCATTGTTGTATCAGCCAGTGCTTCTCAGTTGGCACCGCTGCAATACCTGGCTCCTTATGCCGGGGTTACCATGGCTGAGTATTTTATGAATGAACAACAAAAAGATGTGTTGATCATTTATGATGATTTGTCTAAACATGCGGTGGCTTACCGGGCCATGTCCCTGATTCTCCGTCGTCCACCAGGACGTGAGGCGTATCCAGGGGATGTATTCTACCTGCATTCACGACTGCTGGAACGGGCTGCCAAGCTTAAAGCCGGTGGATCGATCACCGCATTGCCAATTATTGAAACCCAGGCCGGTGATGTTTCGGCCTATATCCCAACCAATGTAATTTCGATTACAGATGGTCAGATCTTCCTGGAAGCTGAACTTTTCCGTTCCGGGATTCGTCCAGCCGTTAACCCGGGGATCTCCGTATCTCGAGTTGGGGGTTCCGCTCAGATCAAATCGATGAAAAAGGTTGCCGGACCACTGCGTATTGAGTACGCACAGTATCGGGAGCTGGCATCTTTTGCACAGTTTGGATCAGACCTTGATGAGGCGACCAAGGCTCAGCTGGCTAAAGGGGAACGAATCGTGGAAATCCTGAAACAGGATCAATATGACCCGATGAATGTCGAAGATCAGGTTCTGATTCTTTATGCGGCAACCAATGGTTTTCTGCTGGATATCGAAGTTAAGAACATTCGTGAGTTTGAAAAGGGTCTGATTGCCTACGCACAGAAGAACTACGCCGCAATTATGGCCAAGGCCAAAGGTAAAGATGGCCTTTCAGATGAGGTTATCGCAGGTTTTGCTGAATGTATTGAGGCTTATAAAAAAGTTTTCAGTAAATCTGTATAGATTGTCAGCGGAGGTGATTCTGAGTGGCAGAAAATGTACAAGATATTAAACGTCGGATAAAAAGTGTAAACAGTACAAAGCAAATCACCCATGCCATGGAACTGGTAGCTTCAGCCAAGTTGCGAAAAAGCCGTGAGCTGGCCGAAGGTCGACGCCCTTATTTTGAGGCGATGATTGAAAGTATGGGACGCATTGTCGAAAAAAGCGGCAGTACCCGAAATGTTTTCATGAACCAGCGTGAAGTTAAAAAAGTGGCCTATATTGTCCTGACTGGCGATAAGGGACTGGCGGGTGGCTATAATGCCAATGTTTGCAAACTGGTTGAGGATCACATCACAAACAAAGCAGATGCTTATATTTATGCTGTTGGATCTCGTGGTCGGGATCATTTCAGAAATCGCGACTACACAATCCAGGGTGAATATCTCGGTATTTCCGAACGACCAAACTTTTTTAACGCCCGCGAAGTCGCAGCGGTGGTGATGGAAGGATTTAAAAAAGGCGAATATGACGAAGTCTACATGGTCTATACCAAATTTATCTCCACCATTTCACAACATGCCAGTTTAATGAAACTGCTTCCGCTTAGCGTGGAAGATCTAAAACCGGCTAAGAAAGTGGAAGCACTCGAAAACGAAGGAAAAAGCAAAGATCTGACGGTGATGCTCTATGAGCCCGATCCGGAAGAGCTGTTAAACCAGTTGATTCCAAACTTTGTCAGTAGTACCATTTATGGCTCAATGATTGAAAGTGCCGCCAGTGAACAGGGGGCCCGTCGGACCGCCATGGAATCGGCAACGACCAACGCCAATGAGATGATCGATGGCTTGACACTGAAATACAACCGTGTCCGTCAGGCCGCAATTACTCAGGAAATTTCTGAAATTGTTGGTGGCGCGGAAGCATTGAAATAAGAACAATTTGCATAGGGCAGGCGAAAATGCCTGCTCAGACAGAAAATTATGAGTGCAAATTAATTTGCACAAGGAGGTTATAGGGAATGGCCCAAAATATAGGGAAGGTTGTTCAGGTTATTGGACCAGTTGTCGATATCAAATTTCAAAAAGATCAACTGCCAAAATTGAACAACGCAGTAAATATTGAACTCAATGGACACACCCTGGTAGTTGAGGTAGCTCAACAGCTAGGCGACGACATTGTCAGATGTATTGCAATGGACTCCACAGATGGTCTGGTTAGAAATCAGCAGGCTGTGGATACTGGAGCATCAATTGCCGTGCCGGTAGGGAAAGCAACCCTTGGCAGAATGTTTAACGTTTTGGGTGAACCGATCGATGGAAAACCCTTTGATACCACTGGTGTTACGATGCACCCAATCCATCGTCATCCACCATCTTTTGAAGAGCAACAAACGCAACCAGAAATGTTTGAAACCGGCATCAAGGTTGTTGACCTGATCTGTCCTTACGTTCGAGGTGGTAAAATTGGTCTGTTCGGTGGTGCCGGTGTTGGTAAAACCGTACTGATCCAGGAATTAATTAACAATATCGCAACCCAGCATGGTGGTTTATCCGTTTTTGCCGGCGTTGGTGAGCGTACTCGTGAAGGAAATGACCTTTACTACGAAATGATGGAATCTGGGGTTATTGATAAAACATCACTCTGCTTTGGTCAGATGAATGAACCCCCGGGAGCCAGAATGCGTATTGCCTTAACTGGTCTGACCATGGCAGAATATTTCCGTGATCAGGAAGGTCAGGACGTACTGCTGTTCATCGATAATATCTTCCGGTTTACCCAGGCGGGTTCAGAAGTATCAGCGCTTTTAGGTCGTATGCCAAGTGCGGTTGGTTACCAGCCAACCCTGGCGACCGAAATGGGTGCGCTGCAGGAACGTATTACCTCGACCAGCAAGGGTTCAATTACATCGGTTCAAGCGGTTTACGTACCAGCCGATGACTTAACTGACCCCGCGCCAGCGACGACCTTTGCCCATCTGGATGCCACCACGGTACTTAATCGGGCCATCACTGAAAAAGGTATTTATCCGGCAGTAGATCCGCTGGATTCCACTTCGCGAATTCTTGATCCCAAAATTGTGGGCCAGGATCACTACGATACCGCCCGTGAAGTACAGGAAATTTTACAACGTTACAAAGAACTGCAGGATATTATCGCAATCTTAGGGATGGATGAATTATCGGATGCCGATAAAATTACCGTATCCCGAGCACGAAAAATTGAGCGGTTCCTGTCTCAACCCTTTAACGTTGCCGAACAGTTTACCGGTACACCAGGGGTTTATGTAACCATTGGCGAAACCATTAAGGGCTTCAAAGAAATCCTTGAAGGAAAACATGATGATTTACCAGAGAGTGCCTTCCTGATGGTGGGGACAATCGAAGACGCAGTTGCTAAAGCAAAAAAAATCAAAGGTTAGTTGAGGTGAGTTTTAATGGCTGAAACTTTCAGATTAAAAATCATTGCGCCAACTGGTATCTTTTTTGATGATGATATCGAACGTATTGTCATCCGGGGAACAGAAGGTGAGTTTGCAGTGCTTGCCGAGCATACCCCACTGACCACCTCAATTGACATTGGTACCTTTAATATAATTTCCGGGGATAAAAAGAATAAAAGTGGCACCCTTTTAGGGGGTGTTGCCACCATTAATCCCAGAGAGACGATTATTTTAACCAATGCCGCCGAGTGGCCGGAAGAAATTGACCTTAAACGGGCTGAGGAAGCGAAAGAGCGGGCGCTACAACGTCTGAAAGACGACAAGTACGACGCCGCCCGGGCTCAGGCCGCTTTGGAAAGAGCGATCGCTCGAATCAACTCAAAACAAGGTTTATAATAAAACGATCGTTAATCAAATAAAAGGAAGCTGAGATTCTAAGGGAATCCCAGCTTTCTTTTTTTATGATGATTTATTGGGGCAGGTGTTTAAAAGACGCTTTTTTTGTGCTATAATTCAGGTTGAAAGTCAGGGGCATTGGGTGTCAATCGATGAAGGATAAAACTGCATCTAACTCGGGATGGAATCGTTGATTGACTGCTAAACCATGCTAAATGGAGGAGTAGGAATGAATATTTGTATTATTGGCTTGGGAATGCTCGGGATTACCTATGGTTCTATTTTGTCGGATTCGGATGTCAATGTCATCTGCGTTGATACCGATGAAGAAACAATTGAGATGTTAAATGAGGGCGAATTGCCGATATATGAACCGGGGTTAAAAGCACTGCTGGCGACTTCAGTCTCAACCGGTCGGTTGTGCTTCAGCTCGAATATTCAAATGGCCATCAGAAAAAGTGAGGTAATTTTTATTACCTGTGAAGTGCCGGCCAATGATTATGATTTTCCGGATCTTCGCTTCATGAAGCCGATTGCGCAGAGTATTGGCAATCACATCGAAGCCCCGGTAACCGTGGTGATAAAATCCACAGTTCCTCCGGGAACCTGTCAGATTATTAAACAAACCATCCAAAAAACCCTTGATGAACGAGCGGAAAATATTCCCTTTGAGGTGATCAGCAATCCCGATTTTGCCCGCAAAGGCTCGATGATCAAGGATTGCCTGGTTCCGGATATGGTGGTGATCGGGTCGGATTCGCCAGCCGCGGTAGAGCGTTTAAAAAGTGTTTATGACAGTCTTCATGTTCGGGAAGAAAATTATGTGATCACCGATCCCCAGAGTGCCGAAATGATTAAATACGGGGTCAATGCCTTTCTGGCGACCAAGCTCTCATTTATCAATGAACTGGCGTTGCTGTGCGAAAACGCCAATGCCAATATTCTGGACGTTTCCAATGGGATGGGTCGGGATGAGCGCATCGGAAAAGGCTTCCTGGAAGCCGGACCGGGTTACGGGGGCAGTGATCTGCCCAAGGATTCCAAAGCCCTGGTGGAAATCGCCAAAGCTTATGGTGAGGATTTTATGGTGCTAAAAGGTGCCATCCAGGCCAATGAAAAACAAAAAAATAAAATGGTTGAAAAAATCAAGCGCACAATCGGCAATCTGGCAGGAAAAACCATTGCGGTTTTAGGTTTATCCTATAAACCGGAAACAACCGATATGCGGGAGGCACCTTCGATCACGATTATTAAAGGCCTGGTTGCAGATGGGGCAAAAATTCAGGTTTACTGTCCGGAAGGCTATCAGGAAGCCAAGTGGCGATTGCATAAAGAGAAGGATGAGATCAGCTATTGTCAGGATGTCTATCAGGCGGCCCAGGATGCCGATGCGCTGGTGCTACTCACCAGCTGGCGGGAATTCAAAGGAATGGATCAGGAGCGGGTCCGAGCGGCGATGAAGGATCGGTTTTTCTTTGACTTCAGAAATCTGTTTGGTGATGAACCACCACAAGGCTTTATTTATTCAGGCCTGGGGATTCCGGAAAAGGAGATCAATTAACATGAAAAAAGTACGCAAAGCGGTTATTCCGGCAGCTGGGTTGGGGACCCGATTTTTACCAATCACCAAGTCGGTACCGAAAGAGATGCTGCCGATCGTCGATAAACCGACGATCCAATATATTATTGAAGAAATCGTGGCTTCCGGGATTGAGGAAATTCTGATTATCAATGGTCGTAACAAAGAAAGTATCATCAACCACTTTGATCAGGTACCGGAACTGGAAGCCCTGTTAAAAGCTGGCGGAAAAACTGAAGCGCTGGAACAGGTAGAAGCGATTACCAACATGGCCAAAATCTTTTCAGTCCGCCAGAAAGAAGCTAAAGGCCTGGGGCATGCGGTGCTTTGCGCCAAGGAATTTGTTGGCGATGAACCGTTCGCGGTGGTGCTGGGTGACGATATTGTTCATTGTCCTGAAAACCCGGCCCTGAAACAGATGGTCGATGTCTATAATGAACATGGCGCCTCGGTGATCGGAGTGCAGCAGGTCGCCTTGGATCAGGTCAACAAATATGGGATCGTCTCGGGTGAGACCATTAGCGAGCGGGTCTATCGGGTCAATGATCTGGTCGAAAAACCGGCCATCGGCACGGCGCCCTCAACGATGGCAATTTTAGGACGGTATATCATTACCCCGGGTATCTTTGCAGTGCTTGAGCATACCGGAAAAGGCGCTGGCGGTGAGATACAACTGACCGATGGACTAAAAACGTTGGCCACCATCGAAAAAATGTTTGCCTACGACTTTATCGGTAAACGCTATGATGTCGGTGATAAGCTGGGCTTTCTTCAGGCTACGGTCGAATATGGTTTGCGGGATCCCAAGCTGGGGCAGGATTTTTTACAGTATTTGAAAAGCTTATTGAAATAATCCATTAGCCGGTATGTCCCGAATTGGGAAGCGGTTTGTTTCCGAAAAGCAGTTGTGGATATTCGGTTGATCGTTAAGAGCTAATGAATTTTAGGGATAGAGACACTTCGTGATCCGGGTGATCACAGGAAAGGAAATACAATGGACTACAAAAAAGCATATCAAAATTGGCTGAATCAGCCGGAACTGGAAGCCGAGCTCCGTCAGGAACTGGAATCCATCGCCGATGAAAAAGAAATCGAAGATCGCTTTTACACTGATCTGGAATTTGGCACCGGCGGGATGCGCGGGAAAATGGGTGTCGGAACGAATCGTATGAATATTTACACGGTCGCCAAGGTTACCTATGGTTTGGGTAAATATCTGCTGCGGCAGGACATGCATAATTGGGAAAAGGGTGTGGTTATCGCCTATGACTCCCGCCACAACTCCAGAAAATTTGCTGAAACGGCTGCTGGCGTACTGGGTAAAATGGGGGTTACGGCCTATCTTTTTGAGAAATTACGGCCCACCCCGGAACTGTCTTTTGCGGTTCGGGAACTGAAAGCCGCCGGCGGGATTGTCATTACGGCATCCCATAACCCCAAAGCCTACAATGGTTATAAGGTGTATGGACCGGATGGCGGCCAGATGGTAACGGCCTCGGCTGACGCCCTGATTACCGAAATTGCGAAAATCCAGGATGTTTTTGATATTCCGATGATGTCAGTGGCAGAAGGTCTTAATCAGAAGATCATTAAGATGGTCGGCGAAAAAATGGATGCCGCTTTTACGGCCGCAGTAAAAGCCATTTGTAACCCCAATCCGGACAGCGATTTAAAAGTCGTTTATACCCCGCTGCATGGCTCGGGCAATCAACCGGTGCGTCGGGTTTTAGCGGAACTCGGTTATCAGCATGTGACCGTGGTACCGGAACAGGAATTTCCGGATGGTGATTTTAGCACCGCGCCCTATCCCAACCCCGAAGACCGTTCGGTCTTTACCCTGGCGATGGCGCTGGCGGATCAATGTGGCGCCGATATTATTATCGGTACCGATCCTGATTGTGATCGGGTCGGTGTGGTGGGCCGAAATCAAAATGGTGAGTTTGAAGTCTTTACCGGCAACCAAACCGGGGCGCTGCTAGTCGATTATTATCTAAAAACCCGCACCGATCTGCCGGATAACAAGGTGGTCATAAAAACGATCGTCACCAGCGAACTGGGCGGGATTGTCGCCAAATCGCATGGAGCTAAGGTAATGGATGTTCTGACCGGTTTTAAGTATATTGGAGAATGCATGACTGATTTTGAGAAGACTGGCGATTATACCTTTGCCTTCGGTTACGAAGAAAGTTATGGTTATCTGGCTGGTAACTATGCCCGGGATAAGGATGCCGTGGTTGCCTCAGCCCTGGTCTGTGAAATGACCGACTATTATAAAAAACAGGGAAAGACACTTTATGAAGCGCTGGTTGATTTATATGAGCAACATGGTTATTTTATTGAGGATGTGATGGCCCTGACCCTTGAAGGCATCGCGGGAAAATCCCAAATCTCCGCCATTATGGAGAAATTCAGAAGCGTCAGTTTCCCCGGGTTTGCCGATGCCAAACTGAGCGGCTTCAACGATTATGAAGCAGGCATCAGCCGGGATATGATAACTGGTGAGCAAACAGAAATTGAGCTGCCGCGATCAAATGTCTTAAAATTTGTCTTTGACGACTATTCCTGGTTTGCCCTGCGCCCATCAGGTACCGAACCTAAGTTGAAGATCTATTTCTCGGTCACCGGAAAAACCTACGAAGAAGCAACAGCGAAAAAGGAACTGCTGAAAAAGCAGGTAACCGACTTAATCTAAGCGTTGGCTGCGGATGGATAAAAAAGCGAAATAAAAAAGCGAAATAAAAAAGCGTTGTCCCTGGTATGGGGATAACGCTTTTTTAGATAATCAAGGTTAAATAATTTTGTGAGCGGAGTTTAAGTATTAATTAGTGCTTTCCGTAGAACTATTGCTACCAGAATTGCTTTCATTCGTCGAACCAGAATCGGATGAATCAGAATCAGATGCGCCGGAATCACTTCCGGAACTGGAGTCTGAGCCAGAGTCGGTTGAACCGGAACCGGTACCGGAAGTAATGCCCCCCGAGCTGGAAGATCCCGACCCACTGGAAATTCCGGACGAACCGGAGCCGCTGGAGTTTCCGGACGAACCGGAGCCGGTAGATTCGCTATTTGAATAGGAAGATCCCGAATTACTGGAATCGGAATAGTCACTGCTGCCAGACGAGGTATTCGATTCAGTGTAGGAAGAGGATGAACCGGTGCCGGAATAGTTGGCAATGGCATCACTGATTTCTTTGACCCGGGCTGATGGAACATAGGCTTTATAAGTGCTCGAACCGTTGCCGGAACTTGTCCCGGAGCTTGAACTTGAGTCTGAACTGGTAACTGGACTGCTGACATTGGTGCGGTTGCCGTTACTGGCGGAAGTGCTGGTGCTGCTATTGGTTGTCGTGGTTGAACTCCCGCTGGTAGTGGCTGTATTGGTAGTGGCCGTCTGGACTGGCCCGTAAATAAAAGCATGCAGGGCAATCACATTATTGACAAGATTGTTCGGGACCACATAAGAAACGCCGTTGATCATATCGGTCGTGGCATAGGTATCAGTCGGCAGTCGGAACTCCAGAAATTGTTTATCCGGTGATTCCAAAAAGGCTTTCGCATAGGTAGTGATTTCACTGATCGAAAGGGTGGTTTTAATATAGGGATAGACTTTGCTTAACAGGCTAAGGCCGGTCGTCATGTCAATATTAAAGGCTTTATCGGCAATCTGTCCGACAACCTCCCGCTGTCGTTCGGTTCGATGGAAGTCATCATCACTGAAGCGGTTTCTGGCATAGGCCAACGCCTGGACTCCGGTAATGGTTTGAACGCCAGTTTTTTCCAGATACGGGTCAGCCTTGCCGACCTTGTCGTTGACGTCATCAATATATTTATTGGTCCATTCGAGAACGTCTTCGTTTTGAACGTTGACTTCGACCCCGCCCAGCGCATCAACGGTATCGACCATTGCATCGAAATTAACGATCACATAGTCTTTGATGTTCAAATCAAAATTCTCATTCAGGGTTTTAACCGCCAGTTCTGGTCCGCCGTAGGCGTAGGCGGCATTGATTTTATCGAGACTTTCATAGGTGTCCTTGGTTTTGGGTAGCTGTACCAGCAGGTCACGCATTACCGAGGTAACCTTGATGTTGCCGTTGCGAAAGTCCATCGAAACGATCATAATCGTGTCGGTACGATCTCCGTCGATGTCGCTGCGGCCATCAACGCCAAAAACGGCAATATTGACCGTATCAATATCGAGGTCGTTATTGACGGCCAGGTTGGTTTCGTCCAGCTTGGGCTCGGCGACCATTTCATTGATCTGGCTGATGGTATTAAAGCCATATACTAGTCCAGTACCTATTAATGAGACGATCAAAAATAGGATGACTAAAATTATTTTCTTTTTCATGAAGGTTCCTTTCAATTAGCGGGCTAAAATCATATCATCCAATAATACCATAATTTCGCTTAAAAAAACATTGAATATTATTAAGGAAATAACAAATAATGAGAGAAACTGGATAAGGTGGGTAAAGAGATATACTTAAAAAGCTGAAAGAATCTAGAAAAAAATAGACTTTTACAGGGATATCAAGTATAATGACAATGAATTTTTATGGGCTAACGCTGAAAAACAGTGCCAAATCAAAAAAGATCAAAACGCTAAAGAACAATGAAATAAGGTGAAATATGAAAGTTTTATTAACTGGTTCCAATGGGCAGCTGGGTCGGGAATTAACCCGGCAGCTCGAGAAAAAAAAGATTGATTTTGTAGGATATGATATTCCCGAATTTAACATTACCGATAAAGACAAAATGATGGCCATTATTGCCAAAGAGCAACCAACTGTGATTATCAATTGCGGGGCGCTGACCAATGTGGACGGCTGCGAAACTCAGCGCGAGCTGGCCATGGCGATTAATGCTACCGGGCCGAAGTATTTAGCAGAAATTGCCCGCGATGGCGATATTGTGCTGGTACAGGTTTCTACCGATTACGTTTTTGATGGGGCTGGCATTACCGCGGATGGGGCATTGAGACCCTATCTCGAAACCGATCCGGTTGATCCCAAGACTGTTTATGGCGAAAGCAAAGCGGCCGGGGAAAAAGCTGTTTTCGAAACGGCACCGAAGCATTTTATTGTCCGGACCGCCTGGCTGTATGGAGATGGTAATAACTTTGTCAAAACGATGCTGGAGCTGGCTTCAAAAAATCCGAAATTAACGGTGGTCAATGACCAGGTGGGTTCACCGACGAGCACTGTCGATCTGGCAGCAGCGATTATCGATCTGATCCATACCGACCATTACGGCATTTACCACGGCACCTGTGAAGGACAATGCAGCTGGTACGACTTTGCCGTGGAGATTTTTAAATTATCGGGAATTGAGATTCCGGTCGAGCCGGTAACCTCCGAGCAGTTTGTCAGACCGGCTCCGCGACCTAAGTACTCAGTACTGGAAAACAAGGCGTTAAATGATTTACAACTCAATCATTTCAGACACTGGCAGGTTTCGCTGGTCGAATATCTAAATAATTTAAATAACTAATCAGAATAAAAAAGCGTGCAGTTGATGGTTTTGTGGCTGACCGGTGGCAAAGCCGGCGGCAGGCCAAGATGTACAAAAAAGAGACGAGGCAATTATGAAAGGTATTATCTTAGCCGGAGGTTCCGGCACCCGACTTTATCCGATTACCCGGGCGGTTTCCAAACAATTACTGCCTATTTATGACAAACCGATGATCTACTATCCGTTGTCGACCTTGATGTTGGCAGGAATTAAAGATATTTTAATTATCTCCACGCCACATGATCTCCCGATGTTTGAACGACTATTTGGTTCGGGAGAAGAACTGGGGCTGAATTTTTCCTATGCCGAACAGGCGGCGCCCAATGGATTGGCCGAGGCCTTCATTATCGGCGAAAAATTCATTGGCGATGACAATGTGGCCCTGGTATTAGGTGATAATATTTTCTACGGCCATGGTTTCACGGAGACGATCAAAAGAGCGGCGCAACTGCAAAGCGGGGCGGTTATTTTTGGTTACCCGGTGACTGATCCGGAACGTTATGGGGTGGTTGAGTTTGCCAAAGATGGCCGGGTACTCTCGATCGAAGAAAAACCGGAGCATCCCAAATCGAATTTTGCGGTACCAGGACTGTATTTCTATGACAATGCAGTGGTGGAAATTGCCAAAAACATCAAGCCTTCGGAACGGGGGGAACTGGAAATTACCACGGTCAATGAAACCTATTTAAAACAGGGTGATTTAAAGGTCGAACTGTTTGGTCGGGGCATGGCCTGGCTGGATACCGGTACTCATGACAGCTTAATTGAGGCCTCAAATTTTGTCGAAACGATTCAGAAAAGACAGGGTCTTTACGTGGCCTGTGTCGAAGAAATTGCCTATTTGCGGAATTTCATCGATAAAGAGCAACTTTTAAAACTGGCAGAACCATTGAAGAAAACCGCTTATGGTCAGTACCTGATCCAGTGTACGAAAGGCAAGTAGGTGAGCTAATGGCAAAGATAAATGTAATCAAGACAAAAATTGATGGTCTGGTGATCATTGAACCCTCGGTTTTTGGCGATCATCGGGGATATTTTATGGAGACCTATAACGAGGAAGAATTTCACAAAGCCGGTTTAACGATGCGCTTTGTTCAGGATAATGAATCGAAGTCCGGCAAGGGTGTTTTGCGGGGGCTTCATTTCCAGACCAAATTTTCCCAGGGTAAACTGGTGCGGGTGACCCGGGGTGAAGTTTATGATGTTGCCGTCGATCTGCGCAATGGTTCACCGACTTATGGAGAATGGGCCGGGGTGCTGCTAACCGAAGCCAACAAAACGATGTTTTATATCCCGGAAGGTTTTGCTCATGGCTTTTTAGTCGTTTCGGAGGAAGCGGTGTTTAACTACAAATGCACCAATTTATATGCCCCGGAATTCGATGGCGGGATCCGCTGGAATGACCCGGAAGTCGGGATCGAATGGCCACTGGATACAATCGATGAGGTGCTGCTCTCGGAAAAAGACGGACAGTTACCTTTTTTAAGTGAGATTAAAGATACCTTACGATTTGAATAGATCGAATTTGTACAGAGAAATGGAGTAATCATGAAAACAGTATTAGTCACCGGCGGTGCCGGATTTATTGGCTCAAACTTTGTAAAATACATGCTAGGTAAGCACCCGGATTATAAAATCGTCAATGTCGATGTGTTAACCTATGCCGGAAATCTAGAAAATTTAACCGATATTGAAGACAATCCCAATTATGTCTTCGAACGCGGAGATATCGTCGACCGGCCTTTTATTCAGGAGCTTTTCGATAAATACAATTTCGATACGGTAGTAAACTTTGCGGCTGAATCCCATGTTGACCGCAGCATTGAAGATCCGGAAATCTTTATTAAAACCAATGTGATGGGGACTCTGGTGCTTCTGGACGAAGCCAAAAATCACTGGCAAACCGGCAAAGATGACTGCGGCTACCCAACCTACCGGGATGGCGTTCGCTATCACCAGGTCTCCACCGATGAGGTTTATGGGGCCCTGGGAAAAACCGGGATGTTTACCGAAACCACCCCGGTTGCGCCTAACAGTCCCTACTCGGCATCGAAGGCCAGTGCCGATCTGGTAGTCCGTTCCTATGGGCAGACGTTCAAGCTGCCGATTACCATCAGCCGCTGCTCCAACAATTACGGCCCTTATCATTTCCCGGAAAAACTGATTCCGCTGATGATTTCCAACGTCGTAGCCTTAAAAAGTCTGCCGGTTTATGGTGATGGCATGCAGATACGCGACTGGCTTCACGTTAAAGATCATTGCAGCGGTATCGATACCATTCTTGAAAAAGGGGTAGCCGGTGAAGTTTATAATATCGGTGGCAATAATGAAAAAGCGAATCTTGAGATTGTTAATTTAATCATTGCCAATGTCGGTGAAATGCTGCGTTCGGGAAAATACCCGATTGTGAATGACGGTTCAAAAATCAGTAAAGAATTGATCACCTATGTTGAGGATCGACTGGGACATGACCGTCGTTATGCCATTGATAATACTAAAATCACCACCGAACTCGGTTGGGAGCCATCCTACACCTTTGAACAGGGGATTGTTGAGACCATTGAATGGTATTTAAACAATCAGGAATGGCTGGAACAGGTGAAGTCGGGGGACTATCAGCAGTATTATGAAAACATGTACTCGAAAAAGTAGATAAGAAACGACCAAATAAACTTATTGAGTTTTTGATCAGTAAGTTTATTTGTTTCTTATGAGAAAGATACAGGAGGTGGTTTTATTGGATAATAAAACGATGATGACGATGCGAAAATCTGAAAAAAAGAATGAAATTAAAGGATATTTTCAAAAGTTCTATAAATATCGTCATTTACTTAGAGAATTGGTAAGTCGTGATATTAAAGTTAAGTATCGGAGATCTGTTCTGGGAATTGTATGGAGTGTTTTAAATCCGTTGTTAATGATGCTGGTAATAACGGCAGTGTTTTCTTCAATATTTAAATTTGACGTTGAAAATTTTCCGGCATACTATCTGACCGGTTCTCTGATTTTTGGGTTTATTTCAGAATCAACGATAGGTTCATGTGGATCGATAATTGAGGGGGCATCACTGATCAAAAAGGTTTATATACCCAAGTATGTGTTTCCGCTTGAAAAAATATTGTTCGCATTTGTCAATGCGCTGTTCTCTTTGATTGCAGTAGCCATCGTGCTGCTGATTCTCAGAGTACCCGTCTCCTGGACCATCATTCTATTTCCCATCCCATTGATATATGCGCTAGTATTTAGTATTGGTCTAGGCTTGGTATTATCAACCATGAATGTGTTTTTTAGAGATGTGGGCCATTTGTGGAGTGTTTGGATCACGGCATGGATGTATTTAACGCCAATTATCTATCCCATCGATATTTTACCTGAAATTATGAAAAAGGTGATTTGGCTAAATCCCCTGACTTATTATGTTGATTATTTTAGACAGGTAATTCTTTATGGAACGATCCCAGGAGTTCAAACGAACTTAGTTTGTTGCGGATATTCTCTGGGCTTCTTGTTTTTGGGGATCATTATTTTCAAGCAGAATCAAGATAAATTTATTTTACACATATAACGAGGTGAAACATTGTCAAACATAATTGAAGTGAATAATGTTACCATGAAATTTAATATGGCCAATGAAAAAATTGATGGCCTGAAAGAGTATTTTATCAAACTCACCAGGAAAGAATTGTACTATGATGAGTTTATTGCATTAAATAATATCAGTGTCAATATCGAGCAAGGGGATGTATTCGGGATTGTCGGACTGAATGGTTCTGGGAAGAGCACCTTATTAAAGATAATTTCGGGGATTCTTAAACCTTCCAGCGGTTCTGTTTCAGTTAGAGGCAGTATTTCACCTTTGATTGAACTTGGAGCTGGCTTCGATTTTAATTTAACAGCCCGGGAAAATGTGTTGCTTAATGGTCTGGTTTTAGGTTATACAAAAAAACAAATGCTCGATAAAATGGATGAAATAATCGCATTTTCCGAATTGCAGGATTTTATGAATGTGGCAGTAAAAAACTTCTCATCGGGGATGATCGCCAGATTAGGTTTTTCCATTGCTACTTCTGTGAGGCCGGAGATATTGATCGTAGATGAGATTTTATCGGTCGGTGATTTCTTGTTTCAAAAAAAATGCGAAGAAAGAATGGAGGCCATGATGGCAGGAGGAACGACAGTCATCATTGTCTCGCATTCCATTGAGCAAATCGAAAGGTTATGCAAACATGTTTTGTGGCTAGAAAAAGGAAATGTCGTGATGCAGGGGGATACTAAAGAGGTTTGTGATTTATATAAGCAAAGCTCAAAATAGATATTTTAATGGGGTCTGACAAAGTTAGCGGCCCAACAGAGTAAACGAAGGTCAAAATTACGCTCAATCAAAACTTGTTTAGTGAAAGGTAGTATAATAATATGAATGATAAAACGGTAATCAGATATTCGATCGATTCAATATTGAAAAAAAACGGTAATATTTCAGTCACGGGATGGGCTTACGACAGCATAAGCGACACGGCGGTTGATTTGTCGCTGCTCGAAGAAAGTTCTGAAGGGGTGGTATTCAAACGTGAACACCGCGTGGATGTGAATCAGAAATGTCGAATTGATGAAAAACAAAAGATTGGTTTCGAAATTGTTTTTGACCCGTCCTGGTGGAAAAGAAACACGAAACTGAAGTTAACGAGCAAAAACCTTGAAAACTTTCAAGTTGTAAATCTTAATTTAAGTAGAGAAGTCGATTTCACCGGGAATACACTGAGATCAAAAATTAGTCTTAACGCTAAAAAAGTGTCGTTAGGAGTAAAATATTTCTATAACAACGGTTTGAAAGATACAGCAAGACGGATAAAATCAGAAATCAGCTATGAATTTTTGGAAGATTACAAAAAATGGATTGAAGCGAATGAAAAGTACGATGTTGAAGAAGTAAAAGCAAGCATCAATCACTTTGAGAAAAAGCCCAAGATCTCAATTATCTTACCGGTTTATAATACCGATGAAAAATGGCTGAGAAAATGCATCGAGTCAGTCCGAGCTCAGTATTATACAAATTGGGAATTATGCATCGCTGATGATAATTCAACGCAAAATCATGTAAAACGGGTTTTGGATGAATATCAGAGTAATGATAATCGCATCAAGGTTGTCTATCGAAATAAAAATGGTCATATTTCAGCATCTTCAAATTCAGCATTGGAGATTGCTGAGGGAGAATATGTTGCGTTCCTGGATCATGACGATTTGTTGGCACCATTTGCTTTATTCCAAATGGTTAAAGAAATTAACAATCATGATAATGTCGATGTTATTTACTCAGATGAAGATAAGATAAACAAATTTGAAAAACGAAGCAAACCATTCTTTAAGCCGGACTGGTCACCAGATACGCTAATGTCTCAAAACTATATTTGTCATTTTCTGATGATCAGACGAAGTCTGGTGAATGAGGTTGGTGGTTTCCGCGTTGGCTACGAAGGGGCCCAAGATCATGATCTGGTCTTAAGATGTACCGAGAAAACAAAGGATATTTATCATGTACCTGAAGTGCTGTATCACTGGAGAATGATTAAAAGTTCAACTGCGGATAATCCCAAGGCAAAAATATACGCCTTCGAAGCGGGAAAAAAAGCCATTGAATCGGCACTGGAGCGACGAAATATTAATGGTTCAGTAGTTGGGGGAAAGACTTTGGGGACTTATCATGTGTCGTATGAAGTCGTTGGAAACCCGAAAGTATCAATTCTGATTCCGACAAAAGATCATCCTAAAGATTTGAAAATTTGCATGGAATCAATATTGGATAAAACGAATTACAACAATTACGAAGTGATTGTGATTAATAACGGAAGTAAAGAAAAAGAGACCTTTGCGCTCTTTGAACATTATAAAGGTTTGTTAAAAGATCGCTTTGTCGTTTTGGATTTAGATGTTCCTTTTAATTATTCCTATCTAAATAACGAAGCAGTAAAAAAATCCGCTGGCGACTACGTCTTGTTGCTTAATAATGATATTCAAATTCTTACCGATCATTGGTTGGAAAAAATGTTGGGATTTGCGCAGCAAGAACATATTGGTGCCGTAGGAGCAAAATTATATTACAAGGATGGGTCAATCCAACATGCTGGTGTCGTTATTGGGCTTGGTGGGGTAGCAGGGCATAGTCATAAATACTATAGTGGTAAAAGCACCGGATATTTTAATCGCCTGACAATTGACTCAAACTATGCGGGAGTAACGGGAGCTTGTCTGCTGGTTGATAAAAATATATTCCTGGCAATGGAGGGTCTTGATGCGGAAAATTTATCGATCGCTTTCAACGACGTCGATTTTTGTCTAAAATTAATCAGCAGTGGTTATCATAACGTTTGCCTTGCTCAGGTGGAATGTATTCATTATGAATCGAAATCACGAGGAAAAGAAGATACCAAAGAAAAGCAGGAAAGATTTGAAAAAGAGATCATTTTTATGAAAAACAAATGGGGGAAATACATCATGGGTGATCCCTATTATAACAAAAATCTGACAATGGACAGAGAAGATTTTAGTATGAATCGAAACTTTTAACTGCCTGTATGCAAGCAGTAAAATTTAAGGTTAATTAGCGAGAATTGTTCTATAATCAAAGAGATAATAAATGTAACGAAAAAATTGACGATGCAAAATAATTGTGATATTATCGTTACAACTATAAGGAGAATGACAGCGAGTTAAAATTTTTAGAAAGGAGGAAAATGATGGAATTTATTCAAAACAGAAGAAGGCAGATTGCTTTGGGAGTGATTCTAATCCTTATGCTATTCACTTTCTTTTCGTATTTCAGTGCGACAGTTGAAGCGGCAAGCACCACCATCGTGGTTAATCCGGGACATCAGTCAGGAACCGATACAGGGGCCGTTAATAAAACAACCGGTATTAAGGAAGTGGATCTTAATAATGCATTGGCCATTAAAATCGTCACAACTTTGCGAAATAATGGTTATAATGCCATGCTGAGTCATCAGATTCCCGGAAATCCTGGCTTACCAACCATGCTGGCGACGACTACAAATAATTCAACAACGGTATGCAGTGCGGCCAACAGTTTAGGAGCAGATTTATTCATCAGTGTACATCATAATTCTGGGGCGGCGACGGCCAGCGGTTATGAATTTTACTGGAGCAGTTATCATCCCTCAGTCGATAACAACGGGATTTATCAGAAAGCCGGATTATGGGGTGATGGATCGATGGCAGATTTGGATGCGACACCACCGACGATTGCCATAAAATCCAAAGAATTGGCAAATCTGTTAAATGATAACTTCAAGAAGAATTTAACCCATGTTCCCAGTCGCAATAAGATTGTGGAGCGGGATGATGCCTTTACAAGAAAGACAAGTATGCCCTCAGTGCTGATTGAGGCAGGTTTTGTTTCAAACAACGCTGAATCACAAAAACTGGCCGATGGAACCAATCAGCAAAAAATGGCAGATCAGGTTTTAGCCAGCGTCGGTGAACTTTTTGGCGCTGCAACATCACCAATGACAGCCACTGAATTTACAGCCACGGTCAGTGGAGATCAAATCACAGCCACAGTTAAGGGTGTTTCGGCACCTAACGGGTTGGAGGTTATTTATATCCCAACCTGGAGTGAAGATGGTGGTCAGGATGACTTGAAGTGGTATACTGCCAAGAAACAAAGTGACGGCAGTTATAGTATCGTCATCGATGTTAAAAATCACAATTACACCAGCGGAAATTACCAGCTACATTGTTACGGCGTGGATTCATATGGTAAATATACTTTGTTGGGTAGTACGAGTGCATATGTTATAGCGTCGGTGCAGGAAAAAATGACCGCAAGCAGTATTTCGGCAAGTGTATCAGGGAATAAAATCACAACGACGATTAAAGGAATGATAGCGCCTTATGGGGTTAAATCAGTTATGGTGCCGATCTGGAGTGAATCAGGCGGTCAGGATGATTTAAAATGGTACCAGGCGACAAAGCAAACAGACGGAAGCTATAGTGTGACGATGGATATTAAAGATCACAACTATGACGGTGGAACCTATAATATCCATGTTTATGGTGCTGATAATGCTGATCAGACGACATTCCTCGGGAGCACGACAACAAATGTAAAAGTAGATACAATGACGGCAACCAGTGTAACCGGGAACTTTTCAGGCAGTAAAATTACAGCAATGGTGACGGGGATAACGGCACCGAATGGGATCACAGAAGTGATCATACCAATTTGGAGTGAGAACGGCGGTCAGAATGATTTAGTCTGGTATTCTGCGACCAAGCAGACGGATGGCAGTTATAAAATCACCATTGACATTAAGGATCATAACTACGATAGCGGAATCTACCATATCCATGCTTATGGTAAGGATAGCAATGGAAAAATGACTTTTGTCGGTTCGACAACAGTAAATATGATTGTTGAGCCCATGACGGCAACCAGTGTCACATCAAGCGCATCGGGCAATAAAATTACGACCGTCATAAAAGGAATATCAGCGCCCAGTGGGATTAAGTCAATTCCCGTACCGATCTGGAGTGATGTTGGTGGTCAGGATGATCTGAAGTGGTACACGGCCACCAAACAAAGTGATGGCAGTTACAGCTTAACCATTGATATTAAAGATCATAATTATTCAGGCGGAACCTACAGTATCCACGTCTATGGAACAGACAACAATGACAAAACGACATTTTTGGGTAACACATCAGTGAGTGTGTCGACATCGCCAATGTCTGCGGCTGCATTAAAAGCAACAGTGAGTGAGAATATTATTACAGTGACGGTCAGCGGAATTACGGCCCCAAATGGAATCAGTAAAATTTTACTGCCAACCTGGAGCGATGTGAACGGCCAGGATGATATTAAATGGTATTCAGCAGTTAAGCAGAGTGATGGCAGTTATCAGCTTGCAATTGATGCGAAAAACCATAATGGCGATAGCGGTAACTATTCAATTCATGCTTATGGGGTTGAATCGGATGGCCGATCGGTATTTCTTGGTAATACTTCTGTGAGTGTCCGCTATGTTGAAACCCCGATCATGGGAGCCACCACGGTAACAGCGGCGCAATTGGTAGCCTATTATAAAAGCACCGGCAGTGTTTATCCTCAGCTTTACAATGATCTTGGCGTTAGTCTGGAAAGATTTGCGGAGCTTTATATTCAGGAATGCAATGCCGAAGGGGTTCGGGCGGAGGTCGCCTTTGCCCAGGCAATGCTGGAAACTGGTAATCTGAAGTTTGGCGGGGATGTCAAAGTTTCCCAATTCAATTTTGCCGGGCTGGGTGCCACTGGTGGCGGCGTACCGGGATTTGATTTTGCAGCAGTATACGGCAGCAGCAGTAGCGGGCTTCAAACTGGAATCCGGGGTCATGTGCAGCATTTGAAATGTTATGCCAGCAGTGCCGCGCTCAATCAAACCAAGGTTGATCCGCGATGGAATGATTCCCTACGGTTACGAGCCGTTTCAGTTGAAGAACTGGCCGGAACCTGGGCAGCCGACACCACCTATGCAGGTAAGGTTAAGGCGATTATAAAAAAGTTTTAGATAATAATAGTAGATAAAAGGCAGAGCTGAAAAAATCAGCTCTGTTTTTTTGCATCTACGTCTTGACGTCGGTAATGGTTCAATGATAGGGTAGTGACAAGTTTAATGATTGTATAGGGGAGAAAAATGATGAAAAGCAGAGATCGGAGAAGTTGGATAAAAATATTGACCATCAGTTGGATAATCATTTTGTTATTTTCATCTGGTCAAAGTTTGGCAAAGGAAGCAGATGACCTAGATAATTTGGTTAGGGAAGAAGTAGTGATTAATCAACCGAAAATCGATGACTCGATACCGGAGTCTGATTTGGAGTCCCCCCCTCAAAAAGACGATTCTGAAGCGGTGTCAGCATTACCAGAAAATTTATCAGATTCGGATATCCAAAATGATGGGAATCCGACCAAGAATGATGAAAAGCCAGCTGAGGAATCGGTAGAAATTTCGACAGTAGATCTTACTGCAACAGATATAAAAGTGAATATCGCACAGGGTTCTGAGAATAAGACGCAGTTTACGGTCAGCACCGTCGGTTGTGCAGGAAAAACGGGGATCAGCAAGGTTTTGTTTCCAGCCTGGACAGAGCGAAATGGTCAGGATGATTTGCTTTGGTATGAGGGGATCAGGGAAAGCAATGGTGAGTACAGCATAAGAATTGATGGCAAAGATCATGGCTTTGAAACAGGATCTTATTTGGTCCATACCTATATTTATGGACAGTCGGGTGAAATATTAAAAGCTGTCGGAAATACGTGTAAACTTGCAGAATCAAAGCCGATTATTTCTACGACAGAAGTAAATAACAATTGCTTTAAGATAAATATTTCAGGTTTGAGTAATTATTTTGGCGTCAGCAGTGTCGTCGTTCCAACCTGGACAGAGATCAACGGACATGACGATTTGTGTTGGGAAAAAGCCACTTTTGTAGGAAATGACACCTGGCAAGCCACGATAAATATCGCTGCTTATAAACAAAGTTATGATCGCTTTATCAGCCATGTCTATTTTATCGATAAAAATGGACAACAGAAGTTTAGCGGAGATATCGCGAAAATTATCAAAAATCCTTTTGCAGAGGATCCCTTGGAAGTGTCAGCGCAACCGGATGGTGATGGATCGAAGTTTGTGATCAGTACTCAAAACTGCAGCAGTAAGCCAGGGATCAAATGGGTGGATTTTGCAGTTTGGACCAATCGAAATGGTCAGGATGAAATAAGATGGTATCAAGGGGTGCGCGGCGCTAATGGAGAGTACCAAGCCCTTGTGGATATTGAAAATCATGGATTTGAAACGGGGCCATTTATTATTCATACTTATATCAAGGGAAATAATGCAGAAAACATTGCTTTTTCGGGCTTTAACTTCACATTGACGAAGCTAAATCCGACGATTGAGTATGATAGGGCGGTACTGAACAATACCTTCAGGATACGGATCAAGAATGTGGGAAATGAAAACGGCGTGACCGCCATTATGATGCCAACCTGGAGTCGTTCAAATGGCCAGGATGATCTGCGGTGGGAGCAGGCAACCTATATTGGTAATCATACCTGGGAAGTGACCATCAATCTGCGAAATTACAATCATATTGTTGATGATTTTATTTCACATGCTTACCTGGTTGATAAAAACGGTATAATGGTTTTTGAAAAAGAAGCCAGCAGAACGATTAAACAAGATACGGCAACCGTTTATGGTTTTTTCAATTATCCACTTGAAAAAAAATATAAGCCAAATCCCAGTGATCCGACTGATTGGTTTGGTCCGCGATGGGGCGATATCCACGAAGGGATAGATATTCCGGCTCCCTATTATGCCCCCTGCTATGCGGTTGGCAATGGCATCGTCGAAAAGGCGGGCTATTTTATGGGATATGGACGCTACGTCAGGATCCGGACCACAGACCGCTATGGGGAGAGTGTTTCTTTCTTTTATGGACACCTGCAGGAGATCAATGTGGGTGTCGGACAGCCAGTTGGCAAGGGTCAAAAGATTGGATCAGTTGGCGGATCGGGATATAATGGTCAAGGCAAATATGTTGATAACGCCTATGGCCCGCACCTGCATTTCGGAGTAATTGTCAATGCGGATGATGTTTGCGTCAATCCGGAAATATGGATCGATTTTCACAACCCGTACAGCAATGGCAGTTGAAGTTTTAATCGAAGAGCGACCAGGAGATAGGATCTGGTCGCTTTTTGTTTAGTAAAGGAAGATCCTGTGTTATAATGAGACGGACTATAAAGGGAAAAAGGAAGATTTAATGAAGTGTGACGTTTCTGTTATTATACCAAACTACAACGGGGAGAAGTTTATCGCAAATTGCCTGGATAGCATGATGGTTCAAAGTTTTAGCAACTTCGGTCAGATGGAAATAATTGTCGTGGATGATTGCTCAAGCGATGGCAGTGTCAATATCATAAAAGCCTATGAAAATGTAACACTACTGGAAAATCTGGTTAATTCTGGCTTTGATAAGTCTGTTAATCATGGGATTCTGGCAAGTCGCGGAAAATACTGTCTGCTTCTAAATAATGATGTGGTGGCGGAGCCGGATTTTGTGAAATATTTATATTTACATATTGATGACGATCCCCGAATCTTTTCAGTGAGTTCAAAAATGATTCGTTTTTATGAGCGGGATAAACTGGATGACACGGGTGATTTTTATAATATCCTCGGCTGGGGTTACAAACGGGGCGATGGTCATGCAGCCGATTCCCAGAATAAACCGACTGCAATTTTTAGTACCTGTGCCGGAGCGGGGATTTATCGCCGCGCTGTCCTAGATGAGATCGGTCTGTTCGATGAGGCTTTCTTTGCCTATATGGAGGATGTGGATATTGCCTACCGTGCGTTGATCAATGGCTATAAAAATCGTTACGAACCAAAAGCTATCTGTTACCATATCGGGAGTGCAACCACGGCCGAAGGCCAAAAGTACAGTCCCTTCAAAGTACAGATTTCGGCCCGTAATAATATTTTTGTAGCTTATAAAAATATGCCGTTTATTCAATTGCTTATTAACAGTCCGTTTTTATTGCTAGGGTTTCTGGTTAAGTATGCAATTTTTGTAAAACGGGGCTTTGGCCGAGATTATCGGGCTGGAATTAAGGAGGGTCTGAAAAAGCATCGAATAATGAAGAAGGTTCCTTTTCAGTTAAGAAATCTTAGGTATTATTTTTTTATTGAAGGGCAATTGATCTTGAATATATTCAGACAAATTAAAAATAAAATAGCGAAGTAAAAGCAGTTTTTAGATCGGCCCTTCCATATTTGCAAGGGGTATGGTAAAATATAATGTCTTTTGAAAGACAAAATGGCTTAAGAAAGGCTGAAAATGGATTTATCGATTATTATTGTTAATTATAAAACTGAGGAATTGACATCAAATTGTATTGATTCAATTATCAAAAGTAATACCAAAGGATTGAACTATGAAATTATCCTGGTTGACAATGCGTCTGAAGATGGCAGCATTGAAGCCATTGAAAAGCAGTTTTCGGAAATAACCATTATTAAGAATATCGAAAACCTGGGCTTTTCAAAGGCCAATAACATTGGCATGGCAGTGTCACAGGGTGATTACGTCCTGTTGTTGAATTCAGACACCATTGTGGATCTGAATACACTAAAAGGGGCGATGGCATTTATCAAAGACCATAAACATATTGGGGCGTTGGGATGTAAGGTGTTGCTGCCCTCAGGAAAGCTCGATCCGGCTTGCAAACGAAGCTTTCCGACACCGATGAACGGACTTTATCACAGCCTAAATCTGGATCTCGTATTTCCTGAAAGCACCCGTTTTGGGGCTTATAACCTGACCTTTGTGGACGAAAATAAAACCTGCTCCATCGATTGTATTATGGGCGCTTTTATGCTGGTACCAAGGATTGTCATTGATCAGGTCGGCTTGTTGGATGAGGATTTTTTTATGTACGGCGAAGACATCGATTGGTGTTATCGGATCAAGCAGGCTGGTTATCAGATCATGTATTACCCGGAAATTCGGATTTTTCATCATAAAAAAGCCAGCGGCATCGGCAAACGAAATCCCAAAGTGATTGCTGCGTTTTATGATTCGATGATAATTTTTTACAATAAGCATTATCAGAAAAAATATAATGGTCTGACCCGGTGGTGTGTGATTACGGGGACAGCCATAATGAAAAGAATAGCTTTGGCAAAAAATAATTTTCGAAAATAAAAATAGAAAAGGGAGATTGGGAATGATAAAAAGCAACCAGCGTTTTTTTAATTTTATATTGGTATTATTTGATATGTGTGTTGTGACAGCTTCCCTGTTATTTGCCTGGTATATCCGCTTTGTTTCCCCTTTTTTTGACGATGGCGTGCGAACGATGAACTTAGGAGCCTATATCGATTTATTGGCCATCATTATTCCACTCTACCTGATTCTTTTTCTTTTCTTCGGCCTCTACCAACCCTATCGTAAACAACGTTTTTTCAAAGAATGTCGGGAAATCATCTTTGCCAATCTCATAGGAATCACGATTTTAATGTCGGCCTTATTTACGATGAAGAGCATTCATTTTTCCCGCTATATGCTGGGAATTTTCTTTGTGACTTCGACCATGGCGATGATTCTGGAACGGGGCTCGATTCGCAAGATCCTTCGCATGGCCAGGGAACGAGGCTTTAACATTAAGTATATCATTATTGTTGGTGCCGGCAGTATTGGTCAGACCTTTGCGGCAAAAGTTGCCGGAGATCGACAGCTGGGTTATAAGGTCGCCGGCTATGTCGATGATTATTATCATAAAAGCGATAAAGATGGGATTCCGATTCTCGGAACAACTCGAGAAATGAATGAAATTCTGGAAGAATATCAAGTCGATGAAGTCATAATTGCGTTGCCAAATACAAGTTTTAAGCGTATCGATGAAGTGATCGATATATGCGAATACCAGGGGATTAAAACCCAGATAATCCCCGATTATTTTCACTTGATTCAGGGGACAACAGCATATTTTGATGAACTCGATGGCATTCCTCTGATCAACACCCGCTATATTCCGCTGGATCAGCCATTGAATCGCTGGATCAAGCGGTTTATTGATATTGTTCTTTCAATTCTGATTCTGACTTTAGTTTCACCGATTATGCTGGTCACCGCGATATTGGTGAAATTGACCTCGCCAGGGCCAATCATTTATAAACAGATTCGGGTGGGGATGGGACGAAAAGAATTCTGGATTTACAAATTCAGATCGATGCGTTGTGATGCCGCCATCCCGGGGGAAATCGGATGGACCACGGAGAACGATCCGCGCAAAACGAAATTTGGCGCATTTATCCGTAAAACCAGCATTGATGAACTGCCGCAGTTTTATAATGTGCTTAAAGGTGATATGAGTATTGTCGGACCCCGACCCGAGAGGCCCCATTATGTCACCCAGTTTCAACATGAGATCCCGAAGTATATGATAAAACATCATGTTCGACCGGGGATTACCGGTTGGGCCCAGGTGCAGGGTTGGCGGGGAGATACCTCGATTCATAAACGGATCGAGTGTGATATCGAGTATATCGAAAAATGGACGCTGTGGTTTGATATCAAAGTATTTTTTATGACATTTAAAGCAGTATTCGAGAGTGGGTATTAAAAAAATGCGGAGAGTGAAAAATAAGACTTTAGCAACAAGCATGATAACTCTGGTAGCGATCAGTATTTCAATTTTTATCGAAATGTATTTTATGTTGATAGAAGGCAAAATAGCGACAGATGCTCTTTTATCAACTGCTGTTTTTGAAACATTTTTAAGTAATGCTGATTTATTCCGACTTTTTTGCTTTGTTTGTATTTTTTTAAGCATTAGCGTTTTAGGAATTAGCTACGGTTTTGGGAAAATGGGTAATCTGCTTTATCGATTTCGCTATCTAACTTCAGGCCTTGTTTTTTTGATACTCGTTGTTTTGGAAATCCACGGCTCATCAATACAGTTCTGGGAAAACTATTTTCATGGATCCGCAGTCGTTTATGACACGATCATCGGAATCCCGCGGATGATTCGAAGTGATGAGTGGGCAGTAAATACGCCAATGATGCTTTCTCAATATCTCAATCAAAGTGGAGCGTTTCCTTATTTTAGCGAAACCATTCGGGGCGCGTTGACCGATGCCTTTATAATATATGGACAACCCGTTCATGATCCTGCGGTAGTTTTCAGACCTTTCCATTGGGGTTACTTGTTTTTATCGCAAGCAAAAGGGCTTGCGTTTTTTTGGACGGGACGAACCATTGGCTTGTTTCTGGTTTCATTTGAATTTGGAATGCTGTTAACTAAAAAAAATAAACTACTGGCAGTAACATATGCAGTATTAGTTACATGGGCACCGATTGTCCAATGGTGGTTTGCTATTAATGGATTGGTTGAGATGCTCATTTTTGGACAACTGGCGTTGTTGATGATTGCAGCATACATGAAAACAGCTAATTATTTGCGACGGAGCTTTTATGCACTAGTCTTATTGATCTGTGCGGGGGGATATATTTTAACGTTCTACCCTTCATGGCAGGTTCCGTTGGTTTATGTATTTTTAGCATTGCTTGTAGGTGTTATTCACGAGAATTGGAAAAATTTCAAATGGGAGAAGAGGGATGTTTTAATCCTAATGCTAATGGTAATTTTTCTTGGACTAGGGATGAGTTATGTCGTCTTTAAATCTTTTGATACAATAGCAGCAGTCTTTGGAACGGTTTACCCCGGCAAGCGGTTTGAAACAGGTGGCAGTGAGTTGCATCGTTTTTTCCTATATCCGGGAACATTGTTTTTTGGTCTGCCATCAGAGACTTTGCCATATACGAACACCTGCGAGTGGTCGGTGTTTTTTGACTTTTTTCCCATGGGAATTATTTTGGCGTTCTGGGTTCTTTTTAAAGAGAAAAAAAGAGACCAATATCTCATCAGTATGTTAGTCGCGGCTTTTGTTTTAACCCTTTGGTGTGCATTTGAATGGCCAGCCTGGTTGGCTAAAATTACTTTGTTGAGTTATACTCAGGCGATTCGGACTTTTCTTGCAGTGGGCTTGTTAAATATTCTCATATTAATCCGAGCGCTGGCACTGATAGAGACAGAAATTAACAAATTGGCTGTCATCATTGGAGCGATAGGTTTGGCGACAGGAATAACTCTGGCAGCAATCTATTTTTATGAAGGATATCTGGCAACGAAAATGATTATTCTCATATTGGTTTGTCTTATTGGCTCCTTTTACATTATCTTTAGAGGGACAAATCTTTGGGCAAAAAAAGTCCTTTTAGGAATAAGTCTTTGTGTTACCTTTTTTTCCGGAATGTTTGTTAATCCGATCAATAGTGGTGTTGACGTGATATATAAGCAAAAAATTATTTCGGAAATCAAACAGATAGCAAGTAGCGACAATGGCCTCTGGATTGTTGATTCAGGGAATATTTCAGGAATGCCAATAATCAACATGCCGATCATGGCGGGGGCGCCAACCATTAATTCAACGAATGTTTATCCTGACTTAGCGCGGTGGAAATTGTTAGATCCGGATCAATCCAGTGAAGAAATATACAATCGTTATGCGCATATCAGTATAAATTTGATTGATGAAACCGGAAAAACGTCATTTGAGCTAACATCGCCGGATTCGGTCACAATAAAATTAAATGTGACAGATCTGGAATTACTGGATGTGAGATATATTTTAACAACCCGTGCTTTAGATGAACTGACAACAGAACAGATTCGTTTGACTGAATTAGCCACAGCTGATGGGTATTACATCTATCAAGTAGAATACATATAAGTGAAAGGGAAGAAATTAGTGGTTGCAAAAAAAGGTTGGCGAAAATTCATAGGGAGGCCAGAGTTAATAATAGCGATGCTAGCAACGTTATTTAGAATTTTTCTCGCGTTGAGATTAAGCGTGTGGTATTATTCGTATGAATTGCTCGATGATCAACTACTTATTGATTATGCTGATTTAGTAACACATTTTAATATTCCGGATATTTGGTCACTGGTAAAAACCATGAGTTTTTCAGTTTTTTTGAATTTTGTTCATTTGACAGGACTAAGTTATTCAATGGTTGTGGCGATCATCTGGATTGGAACGGCATTACTATTATTTAGGGTGTTTAAAGAGATTACGAATGACCGGATTTTTTTAACTTTTGTATATCTGTTTACTTTATTCACCCCTGCCGCTTTTGACAATTGGGTCGGTACCCGGCTGTATAGAAATGCTTTGATTGCACCATTAGTATTAATCACATTTGCTTTGATGATTCTTACTATTCTGAAACTGGTAAAAAATAAAAATCCAGCTCCGCAAGGTTTTATAATATCAAACTTACTACTCGGGTTTGTATTTACATTTACATACTATTTAAAAGAAGATGGGATATGGTTGTTGCCCTGCCTGGTGTTATCAATCTTTGTTTCAGCCGGGATTGCAACTTATCATCATATTTGTTCGAAAAAGGAAAAATCTAAGCAAAAATTAATGCCTTTAATGTTAATTCTCGTGACACCACTGGTCATATTTACAATCAATACCAACGTGTATAAAATGATTAACTACCATTATTTTAGTGTCTATGAGATTAATACACGAACAGAAGGTGCTTTTGGGGAATTTGTCAAGCAGGTTTATAAAATTCAGTCGGATTATCGAAATACGGATATATGGGTACCAAAAGATGCCATTGAAAAAGCATTTGAAAGTTCAGCAACATTAAAAAAATACCCCCAGTTAGAAATTGAGATTTATAATTCACCGTGGCTTCAGGGTGATATCAATAAAGTTCCAATTCAGGGCGATTTCTTTTCATGGGTATTAAGAAGTGCTCTGATTGATACGGGGATTTGGGAAAATGAAGCCCAGATCGACAAGCTATTTAGACAAATAAACAGCGAAATTGAAGAGGCGTTTAAAACTGAGGTGCTTGAAAAAGAAAATAAGTTTCAACTCACTGCATCAGCGGTTGGAAGAGATGTTACGGAAATGCTTCAACTTTCCAATATTGTCATCAGGGAATATGGAACAGCTCTTTTTTTAATGGGGTACGAACCGGGAGGCCAATTAGGAGAATATGGAAATTTTGAATCCTATGAATTTGTGACTCAATTAATTAATGAAAAGTTACGGATGCCTGATTATGATAGCTATCGAGTTGTTGAATACCAAATGGAAAATAGCATAGTAGAAGTTATATTTAAAATTTATTCGCTTCTAAATCCGCTTTTGTTTATACTGGCTATTTTCAGTGCGGTAGATATCGCTTGCAAGCTAATAAAAAAAAGGGAATTCTTATCTCAAAAAGGCAATTCGATCAATTTATGTTGTGCTTTACTGATCTTTGTATTGATTGGCATCTCATTCATATATGCTTTTGCAATTAGTTGGTTTGTAGAGTTTCTTTTGAGAGGGACAGTATTTGATTGGACACTGTTAAAATTTTATAGCATCGGTTTGGTTCCCATTCTTGTGTTGGTCCAGTTGCTGGGGGCCTATCTATTCTTTGAAGTTTGTAAAACCAGGAACCGATCACATCGAAAAAAATGAATATTGGAAGATTTGAAAGCAAAATACAATAAAACAAAGAGGTGGAAAATGGATAATAGACGAAAAACGGCAATACTTATCCCCTGTTATAATGAATCAAAAACCATTGCGAAAGTAATAAAGGATTATCAGAATGTTATGCCTAATGCAGATATTTATGTATACGACAATAACTCGTCCGATGGAACCGATGAAATTGCCCGCAATGCCGGTGCGGTTGTGAGATACGAATATCGTCAAGGTAAGGGTAATGTGGTTCGATCAATGTTTCGTGATATTGATGCAGATTGTTACATTATGACCGATGGTGACGATACTTACCCAGCCGAGTTTGCGTTAGAATTGGAAAAGCAGATTTATGAAAAGCGTGCTGATATGGTCATTGGCGATCGCTTGTCCTCGACTTACTTTACAGAGAATAAGCGCCCGTTTCACAATATTGGAAATGTTCTGGTTCGAAAATTAATCAATGTTTTGTTTAAAGCAAAAGTAAAAGATATAATGACGGGCTCCCGCGGGTTCACCAAAGAATTTGTAAAATCATTTCCGGTAACATCAAAAGGCTTTGAAATTGAAACAGAAATGACAATTTTTGCCTTGGATAACAACTTTAAAATTGTAGAAGTTGCCATCGATTATCGGGATCGTCCAGAAGGAAGTGAGTCAAAACTCAATACTTATTCAGATGGTTACAAGGTTTTAATGACTATTGGAACGCTGTTCAGAGATACAAAGCCCTATTTATTTTTCTCAATGATTTCATTATTGTTACTTATAATCAGCGGCATTTTCTTTACCCCCATATTAATTAATTATTTTGAAACAGGCATGGTAGCTAAATATCCAACTTTAATTGTGATTACTGCTTTATGGATTATTGCGATCATAAGTTTTTTTAGTGGAGTCATTCTTCAAGTATTGAAGAAACAGCATCGCCACAACTTTGAACGCCATTTAAATATGCTTAACGAAATTTGGAACAGTAATAAACAATGATTTTGAAGATCTTGTATGAATGGATTTATCAGAGTGAATCTTTAGATATGATTTTGATAGAGTATCGCATTATCATCGGATGAACAAAGGAAATAAAGAACTGTTTTTGGGATAAAAATTGAGGGAACAATGAAATTTAAAAACTACATATTTTTACATGCAAGCTTATTATTATATTCAATTGGATCGGTTTTTTCAAAGATGGCCAGTAAAGAAGCATTTCTTTCCTGGGGGTTTATTCTTTATTATGGTTTGTTTTTACTGATATTGTTTGTTTATGCCCTTCTCTGGCAGCAGATGCTCAAGCGCTTTCCCTTAACAGTTGCTTTTGCCAATAAAGCAATTACCATTTTGTGGGGAATTGTCTGGGGATATCTATTTTTTGGAGAAGCGCTGCGCTGGGGGATGGTGTTGGGTTCGGTGATTATTGTTGCAGGAATATATTTGGTGGTAAGTGATGATAAATAACGAATGGATTTTTTATGTGCTGTATTTGTTTTCGGTTTTGGTGGCCTCCCTTTCACAGGTTATTCTGAAAAAGAGTGCGATGATTCATTATGAAAGCCGTATCAAAGAGTATTTGAACCCCTATGTGATCGGGGCCTATTTTTTCTTTTTCGGATCATCGCTGTTAACCACCTTTGCTTATCGTGGTGTGCCGTTAACGATGGGACCGGTTTTAGAATCGACCGGCTATATTTATGTTGGGGTTCTGGGGATGCTGATACTAAAAGAAAAACTCAGTCGGCGCAAAATTATTGGCAATGTTTTGATTGTCGGGGGCATTTTTGTTTATGCTTTTATCTAAGCATTTAATCTTTGATGATCAAGAACGGATGAAGTGAATGGTGTGAAAGTTATGTTTTTAGAAGGTAGTGTGAGATGATGAATAATGACCGTTTGATAACAAAAAATGGATCTGAAATGATACGAAATTTATTGGAGACCCCTAAAACGAATAGGGTACTATTTGCGATAATCCTGGCGGTTAGCTTTGTGTATATGATATTTTTAAACATTAAAACCCCTTTGATTGCCGATGATTTTGTCTATACCTTTATATTTGGTACATCAATACCAGTGTTGAGTTTGGCTGATATTCTTACCTCTCAGATTTCCTATTATATGACCTGGGGCGGTCGGGTTGTGGCCGAAACCTTGACACAATTCTTTATGTTTTTGGGAAAAGATCTTTTTAACGTGGCCAACAGCCTTTGTTATATGGTCTTTTGTCTGGCGGTTTACTTTTTGGCTGTCGGACGTCGCATCCGCTTTGAATTATTGTTATTAACGACAATCTTAATCTGGTTTTTTATTCCGATGTTTGGCCAGACGGTAATGTGGTTAACCGGATCCTGCAATTATTTATGGTGCGGCACCATTATTTTGTTGGCGTTGCTGCCATTTCGGTTTTATGAAGAA
Source organism: uncultured Lachnospiraceae bacterium (assembly GCA_964510565.1). Taxonomy (GTDB): domain Bacteria; phylum Bacillota; class Clostridia; order Eubacteriales; family Eubacteriaceae; genus Acetobacterium. Next base: position 53,176 of record CAZEBY010000005.1, read on the forward strand.
AAACAGACCCAGTTATTAAACAGCCTCTGGTTGGCCGTACTGATGATACCCGTATTTTTTATCAGTGGGATTACCAATGAAAATACAGCCGGCGGGATGATTCTGATTATGCTGATGTACTGCGCAATTAATATAAAACGAAAAATACAGATTCCCATTTTTGCGTATACGGGCTTAATATTTTCGATTGCCGGCTTTCTATGCATGCTCTTTGCACCGGGGAACAGTCTACGGGTGGCAAATGAATCGGCCGTTGCTGAGGTTACCATGATGGTGGGATCAAACCCGATTATCACCCGGTTCTCATATTTTGCTTACAATTTCTATGCCCTGATGCCGCTGGTCATTTTGGTGGCCATCGCTTTTGTTCTATTAAGAAATGAAACAGATCGAAAAGCATGGGTCAATTTTGGAATTTTCACCGTGGCGGCCGCCGCTGCCATGGTGGTGATGCTGGCACCACCCAAGTTTCCGCCCCGGGCGATGTTTGGATTGGCGGCATTTCTGATTATTGCTGTGGTATATGCGTTTGGGCAACTCAAATTAACTGCAGAACGGATCAGGAAATTTGTAATAATTCCCGGTTTGGCAGTGCTGTTATTTTATATCATGTCCTGGGGTTACGTGGGCATTGATGCGATCACAGTTAATAAACAATATGTCGCTCGGGTTCAAATCATTGAGGCGAACCAAAACGAAGCCCTGATTCAGGTACCGGAAATTGTACCCCTGTCCAGCCATAATGGGATGTATGGATTAAAGGATGTCCAAGTGGATCCCAATCATTGGGTAAATCGTGCCCTGGCTGATTATTTTGGTGTTCCCAATATCGTTCGCCAGCCATAACCCGGAAAAAATCAAAGATAATTTAAACATATCAAAATAAAAAGCCACCCGTTGTCAAAGACAGCAGGTGGCTTTTATGATTCTAATACGACAGTTCTTCTTTATCAGATCCGGATTCGTTTGCGGTTCCCTTGACAGCGGTTTTGATTTCATCGCTGATCTCCAAAGCAGTATCCGAGGGGGTATATGCGGTTTCGTAGACAAATTGATAAAAGGCCTCAATGTTTTTTTCCAGGGTGTTTGGGACTACATAGGATACCCCATCCAGCATATCCAGCGAAATCAGCTCGTCAGTGGGGAAGCGGCTTTGCTCGATATTTTTTGAGGGCATTAAGGCCAAATTGGCACCATATTTGATTATTTCGATGGTACTCAGGGAAGTTTCAACGTAGGGTAAGGTCGCCATTACCAGGTTATATTGTTCCTGTAGATCCAGATCAAGGGCTTTTGATAAAACCTGCTCAAAAACAACCCGTTGCCGCAGGGTTCGATCAAAGTCGCCGTCGCCGACATAGCGGACTCGACAGTAGGCCAGGGCCTGAGATCCATCAACGGTCTGGGATCCGGTTTCTTCTAAAAATGGAGAACTGGTCGCTACTTTTTCATTGACGTCCATCAGATACTCATTGACCCATTCCAATTCTTCATCAGTTTCGATATCGATGGTTACCCCGCCGACGGCATTAACCATTGAAACCATGGCATTGAAATCAATGGTGACGTAATCAGTGATGGTGGTGTCAAAATTCTGATTGATGGTTTTAAGAGCCATATCCGGGCCGCCATAGGCATAGGCGGCGTTCAGTTTGTCAAACTCGTATTTTTTGTCAATATAAACATAAGTATCGCGCATCAGCGAGGCCACCTTGACCTTGCTGTGTTCGTAATCAGCGGTGGCAACCATGATGGTATCGGTCCGGTCACCCTCGACATCATCCCGGCCATCGACACCGAAAACCGCAACATTAACAATTTTATGCTGCTTGGCAAAGTCGGCCGCCTGATTGCTGATTCCATATTGGCTTAAATTCCCTTTGAGATCGCTGGTAACATTACCCAGGAAGAAGGCATTGACAGCGAAAGCGGTGGCGATCAGAAAAATAATGATCAGCAATAAGGTGCGCAGAAATTTTTTCATAAAGCCTTGGCTTTTTTTCTTTTTCTTTGGGATCCGATCGGGAAGGATTATCGGCTTTGTATTTTCCTGCTTGAATTTTTGCTTCGTCCTGGTTTTCGATTGAGTTTCGGATTTAACGGTGTTTATGGGGCGTGTATCTTGTTTTGTTTTTTTACTCGTAAATTTCTTTGATGCGGGATTTCGTTTGTTTTCAATCACGCTCTTTTTTCGATTGTTCAATTTAATACCTCATTTGGAAATCTCTATCTGCAAATATGAGTTTTGCAGAGTTGCCGCAGGGACGTGAGCTGATCGATTTTTCACGCCTTTAATTTGGAAATGAGTCGGGAATACTCTGTTTTTAGACTTCTAGTAGGGTATTATATCATATTTGTAAATATTTGTAAAAATAATATAAATAGAAAAAATTCATGACCGATAAATCTTGTTATACATTTTGGGAAAACTTTGTTATAATAGAAGGCAAAGAATGATTGCAAATATAGGAGTGGGGTTATTATGGCAAATGAACAGGCACTCAATGAAAAAAATGAGTACTTTGAATATGTTGAATCACGCATTGAAGATTTAGAAAAGCTGATTTTGAAAAAGGATGAAGAATTAAAAACGCTGATCCTCAGAACTGTCAAAAGCGGAGCATCGCAGTCGGAGCAGAACCACAACAGGGAGCAATCACGGCGACCTGATCCGGAAAAATTTGAGCGGGTGTTCGAAGATCTCAAGGAAGAAGAAACCCGATTTTTGAAAAGTGAAGGCCAAATGCCAAATTATCAGGCGGAGGAGCTTAATAAGCAACTGGTGAATATCGAAAAACGCGAAAAAATGGTTCAGGATATGCTGGATTCATTGGGAACCGCCCTGGCGATATTGAAAAAGCGTCATGAAGAAGTGAATCGCAAAGAAGAAACACTCAACCGCGAGTATCAGAAGCTTCAGGAAATTGAAGCGCTGTATCGCAGCGCTGAAGGGTTGGATGCATTGACATCAACATTAGGGCAGATTTCAATTGATGGTGGAAATTCGCGAGACATCGGCAGAGCCGCGCTAAAAAATGACAGCAAGGAGTGATTTGATGAAATTAAGTTTTGGTAAATGCTGGGGTTTGTTAATTTTTGATATCATTGGCTTGGCAATCTCCGGTTATGCTTTTTTATTGGGCTACCAGGTAATTACAACACTTGCCAATGCAAATGCCTATATTATTCTGATGGGTTTTTTTGTCGGGATCAAGTTAATCATCCTGGCTTTGTATGATTTGAATCGAAACATGTTACGGAAAAACGTTCCCTTTATTGGCGGTGCGATTGCAGTCATTGGGAATGGAATCATTTTTGCGATTTGCTTCTTTCTGATACCGGATGTCCCGCTGACATTTTTTATTGGTTTGATCATCGCTGACTTTCTGATGATTACTTTGTGCCATGTGTTGTGGTGGGTACTGATCGGCAAGGATGATGATTATCAGAAAGAGTCGAAAAAAATATTAGAAGAAGAGCGCGCACCTAAAAAAGAGCGTAAAAAAGTCTCGAAAAAAGAAATGAAAAAAGAACTGAAGAATGAAAAGAAAAGCGAGTCGGTCAAAAGCGAGAAAAATTCAGGAAAAAAAGTTAAAAGCGAGAAACGAACCTGGCTATCTCGGGATGACGAGGACGAATCTGAGTATGACAGCATCTTTACCAGTCTGCTGGAAAACGAAAAAAGAGGACAGCAACGCTACATGGAATCCCCTAAAGCGGATGAACCCCTCGTTGTGGTCCAGGAAGAAAAACGTTATCAGACGAGTGATTTTCTTAATGAGATCAAGGAAAATTTAAAAAAAGAAAGTAAGATGCCCCTAGATAAAATGGAAGTTCAAGGCGATTCAGCGGTCAAAACGGTTGAACCGGTATCTAACTCTGCATCGGAAAAAATTACGATGGGATTACCTGATCTGGAATCGGATCGTTTTATGAATAATCGGATAACTGAAGCGACAAGGGTATTGCCTCATCAGCCTCCAGTACCCCAACCCACAAATTCAATTCCATTGCCGAGCAGTAAGGATACGTTCGATGATTTACCAACGATCAAAGAAAGAAAGTCTGATTTTTCCAAAATGGAAGCCACAGGTTTAAGCGATTTGGGAATCGAGACTTCAGAAAGTGCGGATAATGAAGAAGGGATACTCTCCATTGAGCGCCGATTAGGCTATCTGTTTCATGAAATCGAAAAATCCATGAAGGAAACTCAGTATCTTCAAGGTGCGATCAGTGAGTTTCATCAGGAAGTGGAAAATTATCAACCCATTGCCGGCGATGAAAATATAGTTGCCGCCGGTAATCTGATCCGGGAAAAGCTGAAAATGATCATTGATAAGCAATTCATCGTCGATGAAGTGCTTGATGATCTGATTCGTCTATCGAAGCTGATTAACAAACGGATTAATGATTTGGACATTATCGAAGCGGGACTGAATCAGCGTAAGATTGCCTTGGATCAAAAAGATCAACGATTGGCTGAAACAAAAAAACGCCAGTCGGCTGAAAAAGAAGTGGAAATTCTACCAGAAGAAGTGCTGCTTGAGAATCTTGAGTCAGAGTTTATTGTTGCTGAAGGCGATTACGAAGCGATTCGCAGATATCTGAGCGAAAATCCGGAAGAATAGAATAGAATTAAGCTAATAAAACGATAAGAAATGAACAAAAGTGTGCGTCGGACCTGTACGAGGACGGCGCACAATAAGAAACAAAATGGGAGAACCGGATTGAGTATTCGGGAAATATGAAACCATCCTATTAAAATAGTCGATGGTTTTTTTTATTGCGAAAAATTTATAAAAATGATATACTGCTACCTGTATAAAAGTGGGTGTATTGGCTAAAGGTACATCAAAACTTATGATTAATAGGAGGAAAAGGAATGAAAAGAATTGCAAAACTCGGTGTTTTGGTGATGGTGGTTGCGATGGTTTTATCACTGGCAGCTTGTTCCGGCGGGAAAACGACAACTAGCAGTGATACCAAGAAATATGTAATCGCTACAGATACAACATTCAAACCATTTGAGTATGAAAATGAAAAAGGTGAGCGAGTCGGGATCGATATTGATCTCCTGGCAGCGATTGCTGAAGACCAGGGATTTGAATACGAATTAAAAGCAGTCGGTTTTGATGCAGCATTAGGTGAAGTATCTACCGGTCAGTCTGACGGAATGATCGCCGGGATGAGCATTACGGACGAACGTAAAAAAACCTTTGATTTCTCTGACCCATACTTTGATTCCGGTGTCGTCATGGCAGTATCGGCTTCAAACACCGCCGTCAAAGCCTATGCTGATTTAAAAGGACAAAAAGTTGCCGTTAAAACCGGAACCGAAGGGGCAACCTTTGCTGAATCAATCAAAGATCAATATGGTTTTACCACGGTTTCTTTCCCGGATTCAGCCAACATGTATGAAGATGTAAAAGCCGGAAATTCGGTCGCTTTGTTTGAAGATTATCCGGTTGTTGGGGATGCCATCGCCAGTGGTGTGCCACTGAAAATGGTCACTGACATGGAAAAAGGCAGTTCTTACGGCTTCGCAGTGAAAAAAGGTCAAAATCCGGAGTTAATTGAAATGTTCAATACAGGATTGGCCAACTTGAAAGCCAATGGAAAATACCAGGAAATCCTGGATAACTATATCAAAAAATAATCTGTTAGAAACAATTTAACACGTTATTAATTTTGAAATCATCTGCCGGCAGCTTATGTTGCTGGCAGATGATTTCTCTAAGTTATCTAAAAGTGTTTACTTGCCTGAACGCTTGTATGGGAGTAAAGACTGTTGGACAACTGGAACCATAGAAGGAGGTTGACGTGAGTATACCAGCATTAATTGTACAGTATTGGCCCCGCTTGATAGCAGGATTGGTTTTGACCGTTGAAATAACAATCATTTCCTTATTTTTTGCAGGGATATTAGGTCTGGTTTTTGGTCTCTTATCGGTATCAAAGCGGAAAAGCTTAAGAGCAATTGCCCTTGTTTATGTGGATATCGTCCGGGGAACACCATTATTGGTCCAGGCATTTTTTATCTATTTTGGGATACCGGCGGCTCTGGGAATCCAATCCGATCCGGTTTTTTCGGGAGTGATTACCCTAAGTTTGAACGCTGGCGGCTATTTGGCTGAGATCGTCCGCGGTGGGATTGAATCGATCAGCAGAGGGCAAATGGAAGCCGCCAGGAGTTTGGGTTTACCCTATGGAATGGCGATGCGCAGTGTTATCTTGCCTCAGGCAATTCGAACGATGACTCCGGCCCTGATCAATCAGTGTATTATCACCTTGAAAGATACCTCGCTGCTTTCAGTTATTGGCGTGACCGAATTAACTCAGACCGGACGGCTGATTATTGCCAATAATTACCAATCCTTTGAGGTATGGGCGATTGTGGCGATGATGTATTTTGTCATTATAATGATCTTATCGAAGATCTCCAAACGAATTGAAAGGAGAATGTCTTATGGGAAAAGTAAAAATTAAGAACCTGAAAAAGAGTTTTGGAGATTTGGAAGTCCTGAAAGATATTAACCTGCAAGTTAAAGAACAGGAAGTGGTCTGCATTATTGGCGCATCCGGTTCAGGCAAGAGTACTTTGCTGCGTTGCATTAATGCCCTTGAAGAAGCCAGTAGTGGGACCATCGAGGTCGATGGTAATGACATTACCAGAGCGGATGGCAATATCAACAAATATCGTCAGGATATTGGGATGGTTTTTCAGCAGTTCAATCTTTTTCCGCATATGACGGTTTTGAAAAATATCACCTTTGCACCGGTCGCCCTCAAGCTTAAAACAAAAGAAGAAGCCGAGGAAACGGCACGGAAACTGTTGAAACGAGTCGATCTGGAAGAAAAAGCCAATGTATATCCGGAGCAGTTATCCGGTGGTCAGCAACAACGGGTGGCCATTGCCCGGGCCCTGGCGATGAATCCGGATGTGATGCTTTTTGATGAGCCGACCTCGGCGTTAGATCCGGAAATGGTTGGTGAAGTTTTAAATGTCATGAAGCAGCTGGCCAAAGAGGGGATGACGATGATTGTGGTGACCCATGAAATGGGTTTTGCCAGAGAGGTTGCCGATCGGGTCATTTTCATCGATGAAGGTTTTATCGTCGAGGAAGGACCACCGAGTGAAATATTCGGGAACCCTAAAAATCAGAGGACGATTAATTTTCTGAATAAGGTTTTATAATCATTAGGATTGTGTTTGGTCCGTTTATCGAAATACCAATGCATGACCCACAAAACCATCTCGAATGAGGTGGTTTTTTTGCGCCCTGATGATAGGTGCTTTATTTTAGGGGTATAATTTGAGCGTAAGGTCAGGGGGTGAAAGAAATGATCAAAAAACGGTTAATAACTGGATTTGACTGGGTTAAAAAAAGGGTAATCGAAAACAAGTTGAGAACTGCGGCGCTGCTGTCGACACTGCTTGCACTGGCTGGTTTCTTTTTACCATTTATGTCGGCCAAGGCGGATCTGTCGGTATCGGGGATCATGAATAATACCGTGGCAGTCATTAGTCCAGAGTATAAGATGCTCAATTTTTCGCTGAGCGACTTTGTCTTCCAGGAACCGATTGATGCGTTTGAGATCTACGGGGTGCCCTTGGGAAATCTCAAAATACTGGATCAGTCGCTACTGGACATCCTGAGAAAGCCATTGCCAGATAAGGGTTATATCAGTAGTATGAATGAAGTCTTATCAAGCCCAGCCCTGGATTTGCTGGTTGATCCCAAGGTTCAGGAAATTTTGAAAACCCGCTTTAGTAATGGGGAAGACATCAATGTCATTTTTGGCGACCTATGGAATATCATTCAAAGCGCCAGAAATATTGCGGGTCAGGTTAATGATGCAACGATTCAGGCTCGTCAATCGATGGAACAGATTAACGCAAGGATGGTAACCATTGATGGTTACAAGACGACGGCTAATGCGGCAGTACTGATCCTGTTTTTGGTAATCATTTCGTTGGTGGTGCTGATTCCCTATAAACGGGCCAGTATTAAGCTGTCGATTTTTATGTCGGGACTGTTATCGGTGTTGTTTTTAGGTGTTGCGATTGGTACGGTTATTGCCAATAATCGGATCAATGAACAGCTTGGCATTTTGTCCAGCCAGATTAATAATGGTATTATCGAGGCTCTGCGGGCAATATTAGCCGGAACATTTGGTGATATCGGTACCTTTATGGCCAACTATATCGGTGGTCAAGCTAATTTTGTGGCCATGGCATTTACCCTCCAGCTGGAAGTAGGGTATTGGATCATTCAGCTCGGGTTGGTAGGAACATTTGTTTTATTGAGCTTGACAGCTAGAAGTGCGCAGCGGATTTTAGCTGAACAAGAAATAGAACAAGTGCTGGGAGAATCCGTGTTGGCTCGTGAAATCGATGAAGCGATAGCCGAGGCCAAATCATGCGAAGCCAGTGAAATAAAAGTAGCACCAGTGCATGTGGATAATGCGTGAGGAGCTGATTCACGCAGAAAAAAAGAAAGGATGATCTGAAGATCATCCTTTCTGACTTATTCAACTAATTGTGAGATCTTGATACTTTTGGTATGTTCAATCGGTTCCCAAATTTCAATCGGTTTGATGAAACACAACACATTAATGGGAATCCAGGAGGCCAGATATAACCAGAAAGAAAAAACGGAAATATCGTTGATCTGACGAATTTTTTTCCCTTCCAGCCATAAAACCATGGCAGTAAAGACCACGCTGAAGACAACACCGCCAATGGAGAAGAGAATGGCAAAGGTCAAAGCGTTGGACCAGACAGCGGTGGTGATGAACAACATCCCCAGGATGATAAAGGAACAAATCGTATAGATGCAGGTCAGTACTTGCATAAAGGGTGAAACCAGAAACATCAGCATATCCAAAGCACAACGGTTCTTTTCCTTGACCACAGCGTCAATCAGTTGTTGCGAATACTGGTTAAAACACTGAATAGTTCCAGTCGACCAGCGTTTACGCTGAGACCAGGATTGATCAAATGCGATTGGGTGTTCGTCATAGGTAATTGCTTCAGGTACCCAGGCAACCCGGTAACCCTTAATGATGCATTGGGTAGTAAACTCGATATCTTCGGTCAGGCTGAAAGTTTTGAAGCCTTCTTTCTTGATGACATCGGCATGCATCATAAATCCGGTGCCATTTAAGGTGGCGGACCAGCCCAATTTATGGCGAGCCAAGTTCATGAAGCGATTCAGGGTCCAGTAAAACACTGATTGGCAGCCGGAAATCCAGGAATCATCAGGGTTCTTACTGTCCCGGTAGCCCTGGGCAATTTTTTCACCTGATTCAAGAACATTATTCATGGTCGAAACAAAGCGCTTATCGACCAGGTTATCGGCATCGAAAACACAGAAGGCATCGTAGATATCATTTTCGGCGAAAATATAATCAAAAAATTGAGAGAGGGCAGCTCCCTTAGATTTGACTTCAGCTGTACAGGTCATGATTTTGGCGCCGTGCTCAAGGGCCACTTCTTTGGTATTGTCAGTGCAATTATTGGGAATCACATAGACGTCCATCAGTTCTTTGGGATAATCCTGTTGGTGAAGACTTTCGATGAGGTTGCCAATCACGGCCGCCTCATTTCGGGCGGCAACCACCACCGCAATCCGATTTTTGGGTGGAGCGAGCGCGTACTTATTGTGTCTGGTATACCCGAACATTCCGATACCCAAATAATAGATACCATAGATAAAAAACGGGATGCCTAAAATAAATAACAGCGTAAAAATTTGTGAAACCATCTCTATTTAATTTCTCCTTCATATTAAGTGATGTTAACTGTAGTGAAAACCGAAACAAATTGTGTTGTTTGGTTGAATTAACCACCTGATATAGTATAAATGATCTTTTTTCATGACACAACCACCAGGAATGATCATTCATGGTGGTTGTATGAGTTTTTATTTTTCGCACTTAAGTTGTTTAATTCTAACACGAAACGGAGTATTTATCAAGGATAGGGGATGTTTCCTGAAAACGAGATCATAAGAATTTTAAGGTTGTTCAAAGGTTTGTATTGATTTTACGTACTTATAAATCCTCTAAGTTTTCCTTGATCAAGCGGGTACGGGGCATTTCATTTTTATGCATATTGGCAAAATAGCCCCACAGCATAATCAATCCGATCGGCCAGATGAGAAGACTCCAAACAACAAGCCACCATTTAGAATAATAAAAGGGCTTTCTTTCTGAGTTATCAGTTGCATTATTTTTTTCCATCATATCAAATTTATCTTCTAACATTGTCACATCCTCCTAAATCTTTATTTTAAATATTGATACCCTAAAACTGGAAGAAACAACAAAAATGAAAAAACTTTAAATGCCAAAGGACTTATGTGTCAGTTCGTAGCGATTTAGTGATAAATTATATTGAAGTTAACAATAAAATAATATATCATGACATTAGTTTTATTTAGATCACAATAAAGGATGTTGGCAAATATGACAATCTTTGATTCACTTTATCTTTTATATACCATTGGACTGGTTATTTCAATCATCTGCATCATTGGGGTAGCCCTTCAAAAACCGTCCGATGAGCAGAAGCTGATGCTGCTGATTGCTTTTTTTGCTTTTTTATTATCACTGGGATACTGGTTGGGAATTCAGGCTAATTCGGTTGAAGCCATCATTATTGCTTACAAACTGATGTATCTGGGTGGCTGTAGCCTTTATTTTCTGTTTGTCCTGTTTTTCGTCCGTTATTATAAGATCAAGGCACCAATCCTGTTTTTTCCGCTCTTTGGCCTGCTTTGTCTGCTGCTTACCGGAGCAACCCTGACGATGGATCTGCACCACTGGTTTTATCAGAGCTACACCTTTGCTTATGAAACTGGTGTGCCGGTGCTGATCAAAGAATACGGCATCATCCACACCATCTACATGATTATGGAAGCCGCTGTGGCCCTGGGTCTGATTGTCTTGGTGATCGTTCAGAGCAGTAAACGAAAAGACAAGGAAAAGTGGGAACCGTTTTTGCTGGTAGCAGTGCCCTTGATACCGGCAGCCATTCATCTGAGTAAATTATATCAGCCAACCCAAATTGATCTGGCGTCGATCGGTATTTTGATTTCCGAGCTGCTTTTGATTGTGCTGATCTATCGACTGAAGATCTATGATATCAACGATACCGCCAAACAATTGATCATTGATTCGATGGATGACGCCATCATTGTGGTTGATCACAATTACCGGTATAAGGAAGTCAATGAACAGGCGATTGTGTTGTTCCCGGACTTTGCCAAAGCCAAGAAGGATACCCGGTTAGCAGAAATATCTGCGGATCTCGATCAAATCATCCGAGCGCAAGAAACCGGCTTGCTTTATCGAGAAAACCGGATTTATGAGCCGCGGATCAGGACGATTCGTCGCCACAGCCAGATTCAGGGCTTTGTGATCTGGTATCAGGATGTCACGGAAGCGGAAAAACGCAAGGAACTGATCCTCAATTACCAACAGGATCTACAGCAGGAAGTGGTGAAAAAAACCGCCCAAATTAAAGAGATTCAGGAACAGATCATCATCAGTTTTGCCAATATTATCGAAATTCGGGATACCATTACCGGGGAACATGTCCGACGCACCAGTCTCTATGCTGAAAAAATTGCAGCGGTGCTGCTTCAAAATGGTGACTATCCGGAGACGATTAATGAGCAGTTCATCCGGCTGCTTTATGCGGCGGCACCGCTGCATGATGTGGGAAAAATTATGGTATCCGACAGCATTTTGAATAAACCGGGAAAACTGACGGAAGCAGAATGGATACTGATGAAAAAACATGCGGAAAACGGTCAGAATATTTTGAAAAATGCGCTGGCAAAAATTGAGGATGTCGATTATTATAAGATGGTTTGCGAGGTTGCCATGTACCATCATGAACGCTGGATTGGCGGCGGTTACCCGGAAGCTTTATCTGGCGAAGCGATTCCCCTGAGCGCCCGGATTATGGCGATTGCCGATGTCTTTGATGCCCTGACGTCGGCCCGGCCCTATAAAGAGATCTACGATTTTGATACCGCCTTTGAAATTATTAAAGATGAACGGGGGCTGCAATTTGATCCGATCCTGGTTGATGCCTTTTTATCGATTCGGGAAGAAATCGAAGCGATTGCGATTGATCAGGGAAACTAAAAACATTTAAATAAAAAAGAGAGCTGTTCCGATCGGTATGTCGATCTGAACAGCTTCTTTTTATTTGGTTTGATTGGTAGCTATGAATCAGCGGAGTAAGGGATTAAGCGTCTTTAAATCCTTGGCCAAATCGTCTTCCAGGTCTTCGGCTTTTTCAAACTGCGAGTTGTACAGTTTGGCATAGAAGCCATTTACAGCCAGCAGGTCGAAATGGTTGCCCTGTTCGACAATATCGCCTTCATTCATTACCAGAATCAGGTCGGCATTTTTAATAGTGGATAAGCGGTGGGCGATGACAAAGCTGGTTCGTCCTTCCATCAGGTTATCCATGGCTTTCTGGATCAGGACCTCGGTACGGGTATCCACCGAACTGGTGGCTTCATCGAGAATTAGAATTTTAGGATCGGCCAAAATAGCCCGGGCAATGGTCAAAAGCTGTTTCTGGCCCTGGGAGACATTGCTGGCTTCCTCATTTAAGAACATATTATAGCCATCCGGCAGAGTGTGGACAAAATAGTCCACTTGGGCAGCGATCGCGGCGGCTTCCACCTCGGCATCAGTGGCGTCAAGACGGCCATATTTGATATTGTCCCGGATGCTGGCATTGTATAGCCAGGTATCCTGGAGCACCATTCCAAAGAGGCTGCGCAGATCGCCGCGGCTGAAATCCTTGATATTATGGCCGTCGACCAGGATCGCTCCGGATTCGACGTCATAAAAACGCATCAGCAGCTTGACAATAGTGGTTTTACCGGCGCCGGTAGGGCCAACAATGGCGACCTTCTGACCCTCTTTGATGTGGGCCGAAAAGTCTTTGATAACCGGTTTGTCGGGATGATAACCAAAGTTCACATGGTCGAAGTCGACCCGGCCGGAAACGCTTACCAGATCAAACGCCGTGCTGCTTTCTTCCACTTCTTCGGCTTCATCCAGAAAGGCGAAGACCCGTTCGGCGGCAGCGGTGGTTTGTTGCAAAATGTTTGAGATATTGGCAATCTGCATAATCGGATGGGTAAACTGGCGGACATATTGGATAAAGGCCTGAATATCACCAACGCTCAGACGTCCGTTCACGGCCAGATAACCGCCGAGAATACAAACCGCGACATATCCGAGATTCCCGATAAAATTTATCATTGGCATCATCAGGCCTGACAGAAACTGGGACTTCCAGGCTGAGCTGTAAAGGGTGGTGTTATAATGATCAAAGGTTTCAAAAGAAGCTTCTTCGCCATTAAAAGCCTTGACCACGTTGTGACCACCGAACATTTCCTCGATATGGCCATTAATATGACCGAGATAGGTTTGCTGTTCGCTGAAATGCGGCTGGGACTTCTTAACAATATTTACCACCACGACAAATGAGATCGGTACAATCAGCAGCGCCACAATGGTCATTTGCCAACTGATTGAAAACATCATAATCAAAATTCCGGCCAGGGTAGCGACCGAGGTGATGATTTGGGTGACGCTCTGGTTCAGGGTTTGATTGACCGTTTCAATGTCGTTGGTCAGGAAGGAAAGCACTTCACCATAGCTGGTTTTGTCAAAATATTTAAAGGGCAGTCGATTTATTTTGGCAAAAATATTGCGTCGCAGTTCATAGGTGACTTTCATCGAAATGCCCGTCATAATATAGCCCTGAATATAAGAAAACAGTGCTGCAATAATGTAGAGCCCCAAGAGGATTAGGATAATCTGGCCAATATAGTTAAAATCGATGCCTTTGCCATTATCGGCAATCAGATTCATCACCCCTTCAAACAGGGCGGTGGTGGCATTACCCAGAATTTTGGGTCCGACAATCATAAAGACCGTTGAGGCAATGGCAAAGATCAGCACAAAGAAGAGTCGGATTTTATAGACTGACAGGTAACGGGCCAGTTTTTTAAGGCTACCCTTAAAATCCTTGGCTTTTTCACCGGGCATCATTCCGGACGGTCCCCCGGGTCCCCGGCCCATCCCACCGCCGCCCATGGGGCCGCGTTTTGGTGTTTTGATATTATTTTGATCACTCATATGTTTAGTTCCTCCTCTGATAATTGTGAGGATGCAATTTCCTGATAGGTGGCACAGGTTTTTAATAGTTCATGATGGGTGCCCTTGCCGACGATGCGGCCATGATCGAGAACGATGATCTGTTCGGCATGCATAATCGTGTTGATCCGCTGGGCGACAATCAGTACCGTACTGTTAGCGGTATATTCTTTTAACGCCCGGCGGAGCGCCACGTCGGTTTTGAAATCCAAAGCCGAGAAGCTGTCGTCAAAAATGTAGATGTCTGGTTTGCGCACCAGCGCCCGGGCAATCGAGAGCCGTTGCTTCTGACCACCGGAAACATTGCTGCCACCCTGGGCGATTTCCCGCTCGAAACCATCAGGACTGCCTTCGATAAAGTCGGCGGCTTGAGCGACCTGGGCCGCAAAGGCCAGATCTTCCTCACCGGCATTGTGATTGCCGTAGCGCAGATTGGAAGCAATGGTGCCCGAAAACAGCACTCCTTTTTGAGGAATATAACCAATTTTTTCCCGCAGATCATGTTGGGTAACCTCCCGGATGTCCAGACCATCGATTTTGACCGCACCGGCAGTAACATCAAAAAAACGGGGAATCAGATTGATCAACGTTGATTTACCGGAACCGGTGGAGCCGATAAAGGCCGTGGTTTCGCCGGGGTTGGCGACAAAGCTGATATCATGAAGGACATCTTCCTCCGCGCCTTCATAGCGGAAGGAAACGTGGTCAAATTCGAGAGTGGTCTGGGCGTTCATCGGCAGTTCTTTAGGAGAGGCCGGATCGACAATGCTCGGTTTAACCGCCAATACTTCCTGTATCCGATCGCCGGAAACGGCAGCCCGGGGAATCATGATAAACATCATCGACATCATCAGGAAGGAAAAGATAATTTGCATAGTGTACTGCATAAAGGCCATCATATCACCAACCTGCATGGTTGCATCAGCGATTTGTTGAGCGCCGACCCAGACAACCAGGAGGGTCACGCCATTCATGATAAACATCATCGTTGGCATCATAAAGACCATCACCCGGTTAACAAAGAGGTTATTGGCAGTGGTATCCTGATTGACCTGATCAAAACGATTTTCTTCAAATTTCTGGTTGCCGAAAGCCCGGACGACCATCAAGCCGGTCAGGCTTTCCCGGGTAACCAGATTCAGTTTGTCAACCAGTTTCTGAATCAGTTTAAAACGAGGCATCGCAATGGTAAAAACGACCCCAATAAGTAGCATGATCGCCACGACAGCGACAACGATGATCCAACCCATCGAGGTGGTTCGTCGCAGCGCCATAATTATCCCGCCAATGGCCAGAATCGGCGAATAGATCAGAATTCGAATACCCATAATCAGCATCGTCTGGATTTGGGTGATGTCATTGGTGTTTCGGGTAATGAGGGAGGCGGTTGAGAATTTATCAAATTCGGTATTCGAGAAGCACTGGACTTTTCTAAAAACATCTTGGCGCAGATTTTGGGAAACCCCGGCCGCAGTGCGCGCTGAAAAGAAGCCTATTAAAATTGATGCCAACGCGGCAATTAATGATAACAGCAGCATCAGGGCGCCAATTTTTAAAATATAAAGATTTTGTATGGCACCAACATCAACACCAAGTTCAATATAGAATTGTTTGGTAAATTGGACAGCGGTTTGGATCTGCATCGATTCCGGAGTTTGGGCAGCCTGCGCCCGGGCCTCATCAAAGGTTGATGAAGGCAACTGTGAGAGCATTGGCAGGGCCGCATAAATTTTGCTAAAATCCAGATCGGTCATACTTTCGGTAGTGCTGGCATCGGTGGCACCGGTATCCAGCAAGCGCATGGTGTTGATAAAGGTCCAGGTAGCCTTGCCGAAAATGGGATCCAGAGTCGCGAAGGTTTCTGCGCTGCTCTCGTTGAGGACATAAATACTCTGGTCTCGATCAGGTGATAACGTGGCGAGTATCGCTTCCTGATTGACATCAACAGTGGCGCTGGGACTGACCAGGGAATAGCTCTCGGCCACAGTTTTTTGGTCACTGTCATTCATAAAACTGGTCATCAGCGTATAGCCGTCTTTACTGATTACTTCCGGGGTAGCGTGTTCGATCCCGTTCTGCTGGATCCCGACATTGACAATGTCAGACATATAGT
>CAZEBY010000006.1:0-68910 GCA_964510565.1 uncultured Lachnospiraceae bacterium
ATCTCCACCAATTAAAAACGCATAAGAGAGCCGTTGAGGTTCTCTTTTTTTATGCTTGAATGCTAAAATGACCGAACTTTTAGACAATCTAAAAGCAGCTGGGTTTATTCGCCACTAATAGGATAACTGAATGATCTCACATCAACAGCAATCTTCACTGTCCTTCTTTGCCGAAAACTACATCACCATACCATGAGAATTTTTGTCTTTTTAACTTAAAATATTCTTCCCTCACAAATATTTATTTTCTCTTCATCAATGATATCTGTTAAAATGAGCTTAAAAAATGTCATTGAAATAAAGGAGCCCTATGAAAACAATGCATTCGGTAATTCAAACGCTCAATCCTTATGCCGCTTATGAAAAAACACAATCCACACTACTAAGGAAAACCCTGATGTGCGATAATGTCAAGCGCTTAAAAATTATTGGGGTGATCGGATCATTAGTTAATCTACTCCTGCTTGTTATCTTCTATTTAAAAGATGGCTATTATGGTCTAACCTCCATAGAGGCCATCTTGCGATTCAGCTGGATTCTGGCCAGTCTCATTTATATCCTCGGCGTTGGAAGTCCGCATTCCCCCGATGCTGTAAAGAAACGACAGTTCATCTTTTTTTATGGCGCCACCGGACTCTGTCTGCTCTTTGCCAGTTTAATCACCGCTGTTTTATCCGTCGAACAAGGCTCCACCTTTCTCTACCTGATTAATATTTTACTGATTGGCAGCTTTTTATACCTCTCCTTGCTGGAAATGATTTGTATCATCGCACCCAGTTTCCTGGTTCTGGTACTATCCATTTTGTTTACCCTTGGTTCCATCCTGTTGGTTCAGGGAAACTTTGTCAATGTGATTGCCAGCACCGCTTTTGCCGTTGTAATTGCCCAGACAATCTTAACCTCAAAATTGACACAGCTCGCCAGCATCCAGATAATTCTGGATCAGAAAAAAGAATTGGAATATCTGATTGATTTAGATGGTCTGACCCGGATTCCCAACCGCCGGAAGCTGGAAAGCTACTATTTAAATCATCCCCACACCTCGTTTGCCCTGCTGATGGTCGATATTGATTATTTTAAAAACTATAATGATACCTACGGCCATTTACAGGGAGATCAATGCCTGATACAGGTCGCCCAGTGTTTGTCTCACTATCCGTTCGAGGGACTGACCACCCGTTATGGCGGGGAAGAATTTGTCACCATCATTGTACCGGCTGATCGTGAGAACATAACACCCCTGGTCGAAGAGATCCGCAAATCAATTCAAGCCCTGCAAATCAGGCATGAAGACTCTCCCTTTGGAGTTGTTACCGTGAGCATCGGCTATGTTGTGCATAAAGCAGAAAAACCCGCACTACAGAATTCCAACAATCAAACTGATAATCTGGAAGCTTTCATCTCGAAGGCCGACCAGGCGCTATATCAGGCTAAGGAAAACGGTCGTAACCAGATCAAACGGTATCAAGACTAAACATAACGCCATCAGCGTACCAACAGACACGATAAACTTATCTCTTTACCCCAACACGCCACCAGTTTTTCTAAAGAATAACTGGCGTTGGCAGGACTGGTAGAAGGCAGCTTGATGATCTTTTTACCGGTTTGCTGATTACAATAGCGGTTATACAATTCATAAGCCTTGCCGCCGTTGGCATAAATCATTTTGATGGCGGACTGATCCAATAATGCCCGGATATCATTTGGCATCACATTTCTGATCGAGCTGTCACTTGAGCCGTTAATCTCACAGGAATAGATCACGTCCCAGAGCGCAATCCGGTTTTCCAGCAACATCCTTTTTTGTTCTTCAATAGTGCCCGGGATTGGCCATCCAACCAAGGCGCTGATCACCTTCCAGAACCGGTTTTGGGGATGCTGGTAGTAAAAGCCATGTTCCCGTGATTTTACCGACGGGAAGGTTCCCAGGATCAGAATTTTTGAGTTCTCATTATAAACTGGTTCAAATGTATGGATCATCGTTTTTTTCTCCTTTTTAATCTCTACGGTCATGATAATCACCCAATCTTAAAACTCCCGTGAATTTGCCAAAGCTGATTCATGGGAGTTTCGATTTTTTGTTATTCTTGATGATTTTTTCTGGTAAACAGCCTATGTCTAGTTACCCCTTACGGTTTGCTTCAGGATGTGCTGGGATTACCAAAAATATCCTCTCCTCATTGGTGGAACACTTTATATCATCTTATTTCTGATTCATCAATCAATAATTCTTATTGGCAAAGCCAACCCAGCCACCTTCTTTAACCAGGGTTTTATCAAATCCGCCGATGGCAAAGGGGATGTTTTCCGATTTTTCCGGTGACTGAATCCGGATGCTTGCGCTGTCCACATCGACGCTGATGGTGACTTCTTTATCGGCGTAGGTTTTAAACAGGTAGTCGATGACGTCTTTGGGCATTTCAATGGCAAACATCCCACAGTTATACATGTTTTGTCTAAAGATTCTGGCAAAATTCTCGGCAATAACAACATTGATGTCATTAACCTCCAAGGCCCAGGGCGCATGCTCTCTCGACGAACCGCAACCAAAATTGGCCCGGGTAACAATCACCGCCTTATCTTTTAGATCGCTGGTGCTAAACCCTTCCAGAAACAAGTCTTCCAGCAGATAGGGTTTTAAGGCCGCCTTGGTAATTTCGGTCAGATATTTGGCCGGAATAATTTCGTCGGTATTAATATCACTGCGGTCTAAAAACAATACTTTTCCACTAAATGTCTTCATTTTTCTCACCTGCCTATGCTTTAAATAAATGGGAATTCGTGATCGTACCGGCAATTGCCGTAGCGGCAGCGGTAGCCGGACTCATTAAGTGAACCGTGCCGCCCTTGCCCATCCGTCCGTTGAAATTACGATTGGTGGTGGAGGCACAGACTTCGCCATCGGCCAGTACCCCGTTGCTCATCCCCAGACAGGCCCCGCAGGTTGGATTAGTTACACAGAAACCGGCTTCGTGGAAAATTTCAATGATCCCCTCTTTAAGTGCCAGGGCATACACCTCCGGCGAAGCGGGACTGACAATGGCCCGGACAGCATCGCAGATTTTTTTGCCTTTTAGAATGCTGGCAGCAATGCGCAGATCCTCTATCCGGCCATTGGTACAGCTGCCGATATAGATCTGATCGACTTTGGTGCCAGCCATTTCAGCAACGGTCTTGACCTGATCGGGTTTATAACCAAAAGTCACCATCGGCTCCAGATCAGAGACATCAAATTCACGGATCTCTTCATAGTCGGCATCACTGTCGGATACCCATTTAGAATACTCGCTAAGAGCTGCTTCCTTGCTGGCAAATTCATCTTTGATATGTTCCCATAAATATTCCACCGTAGTCATATCAGGATAGCAGATCCCACAGGTACCGCCGGCTTCAATGGCCATGTTGCACAGGGTCATCCGGGATTCCATCGACATCGCATCGACCACCGGCCCGGTAAACTCAATCACCATGTTGGTGGCTCCGTTGACTGTCAACTCCCTAATGATAAAAAGGATCAGATCCTTGGCATAAACACCGGGCTTTAATTTCCCCTTAATCACCATTTTAATGGTTTTGGGAAAATGAAACGCACAAACCCCTTTTAAAATTCCCACTTCCAGGTCAGTGGTTCCGGTTCCCGCTGCAAAGGCCCCGAAGGCCCCATGAGTACAGGTATGGGAATCCCCCATGATCACCGTATAACCCGGCCGGATAAAGCCTTTTTCCGGAAAAATAGCATGACAGACTCCATTGCGGCCGACGTCAAAAAAATCTTTAATACCATGACGGCGTGACCAATTGCGAAGTATTTTTTCCTGTTCGGCTGTTTTGGAATCCTTGGCCGGTGTCACATGATCGATCACTGCCTTGATTTTGGTGGGATCAAAAACCCGATCCAGGCCCCGGGCCATTAAATCCGTAATGGCGATGGGGGTGGTGATTTCGTGACAAAAAACCCGATCCAGTCTCAGTACATGGGCATCTGGAAATGGTTCATCAACCCGATGCGCATCAAATATTTTTTCAGCAATTGTTTTTCCCATATTTTTCTCCTAATTTTATCTTCGTATCGCCTGAAAGCTTATCCCGAATCATTTTTCCAGGATAAGCTTAAGCAGGTATCGATGTTGTTAATTTTTTGCTACGTTTTTTATCCTGGCTATCCCGACCGGATCGTTAGTCGACCAGCTGGATTCCCAGTTCAGCAGCAATTTTAATGGCTCCCTCAGTCGATGGCACTGCTTCCCGGAGCACCAGCCGACCACCGCCGCGATTTAAGGTATCCACCGAAGCAATCATCTGATCGGTTTCGATGGTGATCTTTTGAATGGCATGCTCGCAGCCTTCGATGATTTCTACAGCAATCCCTTTCTCCTTGACCTTTTCGATAGCCTGATTATACATCTGATAGTCCGAGGTCGATGCTCCAAAGACAGCTCCCATTAAAACCCCGGGCACATTGATGGATCGTCGTTTGAATAATTCCGGATAAAGCTCAATGGTTACTTTTTTAATCTCGCCTTGGGCCAGCTTATTGGCAATCCTAGCAGCATTGGTGGGTGAGCCAACTGCCTGACTGCTGCCACCGACCACTGCATCGCCATAGGTATTTAAAATCGACTGGGTACCACCTGCCATTTCTTTGGCGATTCGATTGGCCTTGGCCAGGGTTTCTTCCATCTGGCTGGCTTCTGCGGCTTTGACAGCTTCGGACACCAGCGATTCGACTGTCTCCTTCCGTTTAAAGAAGGGCTCCATATACTCGACCACCGTGGGCACCAGATACTTACCAGATTCGACATGAACCCGGCTGGCCATCGCAATCATCACATCAAATGGCACATTTACCGTCATCTCGACCTTTGTGCACAGTTTTCCGGCATACATTCCCATCAGAATCGCCCCGCCCACGTGGGTGGTACACAGGGCTGGCACCAGCACCCGGGGCGTACAGGGTACTCCGATGGTCGGAGACATCGCCAGCACCATGGCTTTTTCCATTTGCTGTGGTGTTCCCCCTTCTAAAACCGCTGTTGCGGCGGCAATACAGGCTGCCCCGGCACCATAGCCTTCCATGTTGCAACCAGTAGTGACTTTGCCGACCCGAAAAAGACTGCCAACTTTTAAAATCAGCGCTGCAATCTCTGCCACGGTCTGATCGTCATAGCCGTTTACCTGCATGGCTTTGATAAATCCGGCATAGGGACAGGAATCCCCAGTTCCGGCACAGGGCCGCAGGCCGATGCAATGGTTGCCTACCTGCGCCGCCAGGGTAAAGAGCAGGGCGTCATCGAGCATTTTATCCCCAAAGCATTTTGGTCCTTCAATGGTGTTAAGCTGCGAAGCCACCGTCCCCAGCAAAATGCTCTCACCATCTGCCAGGCCGATTTCCAATGCCCGGATATTGTGATCATACTCCGTCATCACCCGGGTCAGGATTTCTGCTCTGGATAAACCGGTCTGAATTTCACTTTCCAACAGCACCACATCGATTACCCGAGTTTCAAACTCGGTTGCCAGTTTCACCACTTCACCAATGGTCAAAGGCTGCATTGTACCGATTTTTTGTCTTAATTCTTCCATGATCATCCCCCTGATCTACTTTCTTCCGGTTGCGTAATTCCTTTCGATTTCCCGGATTGCATCCAGGCCAATTAAATCGTTGAACTCGGCAAAGGTAACCATTGTGTCCATCACATTGGCCGTAGTGTCATCATTTTTCAGGGCTGTCCATAAATCCACCATGGCTTTTGTTGCCACATAAATAGAAGCGGTGGGGTAGATCGTCAGATTATAGCCGATGGCTTCCAGTTCCTGATTTTTTAACAAGGGAGTTCTTCCACCCTCCACCATGTTTGCCAGGGTATAGCCATCGATCTGATTCGTGATCATTTTCATCTCTTCAACACTTTCCGGGGATTCGATAAAGACAATGTCCGCACCGGCTTCTTTATAGGCCTGTCCCCGCTTGATGGCTTCTTCAATCCCCATAATGGTTCGGGCATCGGTACGGGCCATGATCATAAAATCCGGATTGATCCGGGTATCCACTGCCGCTTTGATCTTGCCCACCATTTCATCCATCGGGATGATTTCACGGCCGATCATATGGCCACATTTTTTCGGCATCACCTGGTCTTCCAGCTGAATCACCGCAACTCCGGCTTTTTCATATTCACGGACAGTACGCATCACATTGACAGCATTGCCAAAGCCGGTATCGGCATCGGCAATAACCGGCACCCCAGCCGCTTCCACAATGTTAGAGGCTCGGGCGACCATTTCACTCATCGTCATCAAACCCACATCCGGCTGTCCCAGATGACTGGCTGATTGACCATAGCCGGTCATATAAACCGCATCAAAACCCAATCGACCGATGATTTTTGCCGTCATCGCATCATGGGCTCCTGGGGCCACCACCATTTTCTTTGTTTTTAATAATTCTCTCATTTTTGCAGCTTGATTCATGTGTTTTATCTCCTCTTTCAGATCTAATTTTTTAATTCCCTCTCCCAATATTTGAGCATGAAATCCAACACTTCATCGGGAAACCATTTGCTCAGTACCCCTAGGGAAAACATCAGGTAATGATCATCAAAAACTACCCGGGGGTCATTAAGGGGTAGTAAAGCATTTCCCGGGTTCTCAAAGGCTTTACGGATAATCATCTCTCGTTTAGCCGCACTGACATGCACAAAGACACCACCAGCACAAACAATACTTTTTATATGTCGCAAATCCCGGCCAATTGCCGTTCCTGCCATAACCCCCATCACTGCATCATCTTCTCTGGCATACATACCAGCATGTCGGTGGATGGCCAGATGGATGGCAGCGATGGCAATGGCCCGGTCAATGCTATTTTCTTCTTTATCCTGGGGAACATAACTGGTCAGCTCTTCGACTTTTTCAATGTAGTCAATCACCGCTGCTTCCGAAATCCCCAGGGACGGATCAATCAAGCTTGCCAGGTTTTTCGCTCCGACAGCTTCCAGAACGCCACCGGCGCTAACTCGCATCCCCAGGTTTCCTTCCACGGTACGGTAGGAAAATTGTTTTTCATTATTGATGACCAATCCCCGCTCCTCCAGCTTCAGTTCTTCCAATTCGGGAATGGCGGAGTGGATATCCGTCGTCGCCCCGCCGATATCAATCAGCATCAGGCTACCGATCCCCGGCTTTTCAAACAGCCCTTTAGCCAATAGTTCACTGGCCATAAAAATCGCCCCGGGAGTGGGAATGACCTCTTTATTATTGAGGGTTTGGCAAAAATCCCGAACTCCCCGGGCGTTGACAATCTGGTTGATAAACTGACTGTGAATGGCTTCCCGGGCCGCTTTGGTATTGAGTTCATGGATTGTCGGGATAATATTGGCAACCCGGATATTATCAATGCCCGCCTGATCCAAAAGTTTGGCCACTTTTTTCTGAGCATTGCGATTGCAGGCAATAATCACCGTGGCCTTAACCCCAGCTTTGCAAATAATGCCAGCATTCTCCAGGGCCGAGGTTTCATCGCCATTGTCGGTTCCACCGGCCAACAGGATGATGTCCGGTCGGATTTCGTGGAGCACCTCTTCCCGATATTCCGGTGGTTCATCTACCGAAATCACCTCCATCACCCGAGCACCAGCCGTCATTGCCACTTCTTTGGCAGCTTTGGCAGTCACCTTAGGCATATAGCCCATGGCCACCATTCGCAGTCCCCCAGCAGCACTGCAGGAACTGTAGCGATTGACCGCCTCCTCAAAGGCAATGCCCTGGACACTGATGGCCTGTTCGGCCTGAGCGGCACCGACGGCCACATCTGACAGGGTCGTCGGCGCCTGACCGGCTGCCAAAAAGCAAAGTGAACCTTTTTTTAAATGATAGGCTACCGCTTTGGTGTAGGTGCTGCCAATATCAAAAACAATCGTATTTGCTTTCATGGCCGGCCGATTTACTTTAGTTTAGCTTTTTCCACAAAAACATAGCCTTCCATAATCCGGCGGGCGGTTCGAATCAGGGCCACTTTCTCAACGGTCTGCCCATTAACCACCGATACCACCGGAATTACTCCCGCCGGATGACCGATTCTAACCGTATCCGAGTCTGATTTTCGCAGCACCTGATTCACAATGGTCCCATCGATTTTGGCTGCCGAACCAGTACAAGCGGTGGCGGTACCGGCATAGGTTTTATGCAGTACCTGCATATACATAAGCCGTGACACCAGATCCACCTCATCAGCTTTAATGGTGTTTCCGGAGGTAAAGTCGATATAATCCGCCGGCTCCGTCACAAAGGCAATCATTGGAAAAGCCGGTGATTTTTCGGTGGCTTCTTTGGCGTCTTTGGCCATTCCGATCATCGCACAACACTGGGAGCGAATTTCTTCCAGGTAGCTCAGTAACTCCGGATCACCATCAATTTCAGCCGGTGTTTCCGTCCCCTTCATCTTTACATCGTCAGCATGAATAAACACACAGGGGTTGGCCACATCGACGATAGAAACCTTAAGATCGCCTTTGCTGGTTTTAATGGTATCCACCACGTTACCAGTAGGCAGTACCTTACCGGTGGCCGCTCCGGCTGTGCCGGTAAAGTCCATCAACTCAGCCGCATTGGTCCCGGGAACGCCATCGATTTTGAAGTCACCGCTGACCTTGGCCTTACCGTCTTCCACTTCAACCTCGGCATACAGCAGTTTGCCGGTGTTGGTATTGTGGATACAAACCTTTGTCCGGGGCTCAACGGCCTTGACAAAGGATTCATCAATGGCAAACGGACCAACACCAGATGAAATATTGCCGCAGTTACCATTATAATCCACCACTGTATCACCGATACCGACCTGGGCAAAGGTATAGTCCACATCCGCTTCGGGATGGGTTGGTGGTCCAATAATGGCCAACTTGCTAGTCAGCGGATCGGCTCCGGCCAGACCATCAATCTGTCGGACATCAGGACTACCAAATATCCGCAGAATGATTTGATCCCGCAGCGCCTGATCGGCCGGCAGATCATTTTCTTTTAAAAAAATCCCCTTACTGGTTCCTGCTCTCATAATGACACATTGTATGCGAATTTGATCACTCATTTTAACTCCTTCTTTTATACATCTATTTAAAAATATCAATTAGCTAACTGGCAACGGCATCGGTTTCCACACCTATCCCCGTTGTCAATTGGCTGAATTGATCACTTCCGCTTTTTTTGAAATGACATCAGGCTTTCTTGTTGTCAATCATTTCGCCGATAATCCGGACACAGTCCTCCGGTGAACTTTCCGGCCCGAAGAAACCATCGATACTCATAAAGCCACTGCCTTCATTTTTGATCTTGTCTTCATAATGACGGTGTTCTTCTTCTTTTTCAGCAATTCGACCACCAGCACAGACCACCATCTTATCTCGCAGGCCCAGTTCTTCGAGGCGTTTGCTGACCCGGGGGAATAACGCCATGCCCAGTCCCAGCAGGTTACTGACGCCAACTGCATCAGCATCGACTTCGGCGGCCACTTCAGCAACACTTTCCGGCAGATTCATTCCTCTGAGGTAAATCACCTCATAACCGGCTTCCTGAAAAGCTTCCCGAATGACATTGATGCCATTGACATGGGCATCGGCACCAACCGTTGCCAGTACAATTTTTTCTTTTCGAGTCGGCGCTTTTTCTTCGCAGACCTTAACATCTTCGGCACTTTGGGCACAGCGGGCCGGATCAACCCCTAGTGGCGTATGCCCCTTGACGTATCGAGTGATACCATCTTTATCCCGGTTAACCACCACATGGCGCTTGAGATCCCAGCCAGCGGCCCGTTGGCTATCGAGGGCCCCACTTTTACCAGCCGTGACGATCAGTTCGATCAGTTCCTCATCCGACCATTTCCGCCAAAAATCATCATTGATTTTTTCCAGACTTAAGTCAGCGATCTTTAATGTGGCTTCCAGCACCGCCAGGGCTTCGCCAATAATTTCAGCTTTGCGGGCGTCAATCACGGGTGACTGGATATGGGGATTATAGATGTTTTTAAATACATCCTCGGTACCCCAGATCGCCTGTCCCATTGAATCCCCGGTGGGAATCCCGACTGACTCAGCGGCTTTGGGACGATAGAAATCTGCGCCACCCAATTTGGCAGTGACTGCCATTCGCGAGAAATGAGCCGCTTCGGCAATCAGATTCTGAGGCGGATTCTGGAAGGTTTCCGGAACTACAATGATCGATTTACTCTGGCAGGCTTCTCTAAATGCCGCCATCACCGCCAGATCCGCATAAATATTGATCCCGGCCACATTCATTTGAATTGCCGATAATTCCCAGGGCAGGCCGGCATGAACCGCCAGTCCTTCCGAAAGCAGACACATGGCCAGCGCCATGCCGTCGGTACCACCAATATTGTTAAGATGCTTATGTGAATCCAATTGGACAAAAATATTGTTTTCAGCACAAATCTGGATCGCTTTATAACCATTGACTACCTTGGTCTTGTAATCGTGAATCCCTCGCCCCCCAAAATGAACATGGATCACCGGCCCGATATCGGTGCCGTCGAAGCCGGCAATCAGGGCATTAATAATTGACAGATGGGGGGTATCGCCGGTGGCATTGATTCGCACCGGATGCTTGGAGCCACCACCCATGGCAATAAATTCCCGCTCGCCTTGGGGGGTAATGCCACCTTTGCCCCGGGACTGATTAATCAATTCCCGTCCTTTTAAGGGATCAATATGGCGGGTTGCTTCGGCATGGACGAAATGAAAAAGGGTTTCGTCAAATTTATCGGCATAGGCGTACATATTCTGGGTTTCCGTGTAGGTTTCTGCGGCCGAGTTTCGTCCCAAAATCGGGTTCTGAATCGGCCAGCCCCGCTCTTTGGCTTTTTGGGACAGTTCATAAATCCGGTAGCCGCTGCGAATCGCTCCAGCTACTTCCCGGGGATAGGGCGCCGGTAAACCGACGACTTCGCCGTTTTCATCAAGATCCGGCATTTCAACCCCAAAACAATCGCTAAAAGCTCGCACGGACTCAATATCCTCTTTGATAATGCGTTTCGTTTTTTCCTGCATAATTTCCTCAATTCTCTTATTTCATTCCCGGTCATAGCAGCCCCATTGCTGCACCTAATTTGATATGACCCGGATCAATCGACCTTCCTAAAAATCCGGAGTCGATGTTTGGTCCCTTTTAGCTAGCGTAAACCATCTTCACATTTTGCTTCAGAAATGGTTAGTCCGCCAATTCGGGGATGCGGCCGGCCACCGTTACTGAATACCAGCGCTACCACGATTTCGTCGCATTTCGGAGCATCATGGAGTCGCACTTCCATGGCCCCGTAGTGGGTTCTGACAAATGCAGCATCAACAAAATGTAGTGGTACATCCAGCGACGTCCCGGCCGGACCGGCTTTTTTGGCTGAAGGAATAATCGACTTACCGCCGCCTATGGCATCTCGCATCGGTTTTCCCAGCTTGGGATGAAGAATTGCGGCACCGTGCTCCAACTCACCGTTTAGCCCGATGATGACCCCTTTGCCATAGGTTTCAATTTTGCCATTGAGGTGTTTGGCGGCAATCTTACTTAAATGATCGCCCAGCCATTCCCCCACTTCACTGAGTTCTTCCAGATTATCTTGATAGGCTCCAGCAAAAGGATTTTTTATCACAGCTGCCACCGCCACTGTAGTAATCGGTTGGGCCAACTCTTCAAATCCTTCGAAATATACGTCTTCTATGGTAGTTACGATTTTTCTGATTTTAGGTTCAATTGCCATTTTTTTCTCCTTCACAAATTAAAGTATTTTTGCCTTTTTTTGGGCCGGCGGGGTATTACGACTGACATTCACAACTGCTTTTCCATTAATCAATACCATACTGATGCCGGGAATATCTCCGGCAGCGATGGCATCCATGGCATCCGTAGCCACTGAGCCCATTGGTGCATCCATAATCAGTAGATCCGCTTCTTTACCAACAGCCACCACACCGGTGTTGAGTTCATAAACTCTGGCCGAGTTGCCAGTGGCCATACAAACAGCAATTTCTGGTGCAATATCGGAAATCGAAGAAATCTGGCAGAGGTTTCTAAGGATTCCCAGAGGAATTAATCCGGTTCCGGACGGCGCATCATTACCAAAGATCAAACGACCCATCTGGTCCTTTTCTTTGGCCCGTCTGACTACGTAGTCCGCCATTTTGGGATTACCACACTGAACAATCTCCATCGCAAAAGTCGTCTCATCCATGATCCGATCTGCTTCA
Organism: uncultured Lachnospiraceae bacterium; assembly: GCA_964510565.1. Classification (GTDB taxonomy): domain Bacteria; phylum Bacillota; class Clostridia; order Eubacteriales; family Eubacteriaceae; genus Acetobacterium. The sequence continues at coordinate 12,246 of CAZEBY010000006.1, forward strand.
GTAGGCGAAATCGCTGTCGGTCCACCATTGATATGCGAGACCACATCAGGCTTGGTCTTGATGACATCATCAGCTGTCACCGTCGAGCTACCGGGAATCGAAGTACCTCCAGTGTGCATTTGCACCTTAAACCCATGTTTGTGGGCCCATGCCACCATCGGGGCGGCCTCTTCCGGTTTTTTGATGCTGCCCAGGCCAACCTCGCCGACCAGCCAGACCCCCTGCGCTTTCATTTCGATAAAATCGGCTTCGGTGAGGCCCTGCTCCAGAATCACGGCGCCACCATGAACCTTGACCCCCGACGGCGGGGCATTATAGTAGGACTTACTGATGGTAATCGCCAGCGCCTTGGCTCCGGCCGGATCTTTGGGACGTCCGGGATAATGAGCTTCGCCGGCGGAGATCATCGTGGTGACCCCGCCATGAAGGGCACTATCGATGAAATCCAGGGTTTTTTGACGGGGCGCAAAATCGCCGCCACTGACATGAACATGGGTATCAAACAATCCCGGTGTCACCGTGGCATTGTTGGCATCAATAACCGTCGCCGCTTCCAGATCCGTCAACAATTCGCTTCCGCCAATGGCAACAATCAATTGATCTTCAATGACGATGGTATCCGCCGCTAAAACCGGGTTGTCGATATCACCAGTGACAATCTTGCCGATGTTTTTTATAATCGTTTTACTCACTATTTCTTCCTCCATAAATTTTTTTTGGTGTGTTAATCAAAAATCTGCTGCCCGTAACTATGTTCCTAGTGACTCCCGCTTTTTTCCTGCGCTTCTTTTTCTTTAACGGCCGCCACAATATCTTTCGGGAATACCGGCAGTTTGGTAAACTGAACATCCAGGGCATTTTCAATGGCCGCTACAATCGCCGGAATAATCGGAATCAGTGCCGGTTCGCCCACGCCTTTGGCCCCAAATGGCCCCGGCCCACCTTCGCTTTCGACCAGAATTGGATGGATTTCCGGCACATCCAGGTTAGAAGGAATAATATATTTTGAGAAAATCGGATTTTTGATCGAACCGTCTTTCTCCGAAACTTCAATTTCTTCCATCAGGACAAAGCCCTGCCCCATCACAACACCCCCTTCAATCTGACCTTCGACCATGGTCTGATTAATGGTTTGCCCGACATCATGGGCCGATACCACTTTTAAGACATCCACCTCGCCGGTTTCAGTATCCACCTCCACCTCACAGATGGTGGTGGCGTAGGAGTAAACCTCATAAGGAATCCCAGACATATCTCCCGGATCAAGGGTGGTGGTGGTCGGATTATAGTAACCGGCTCCCACGGCCATTTTTCCGGCAGTTTTCATTTCGGCCATCAGTGTCTGATAGGTCATGGTGACCGTCTCATCAGCTATTTTTGTCACGCTGTTTTGAGAAAATCTCAATTCCTCGGGCATACACCCCAGATAGGTAGCCGCCACTTCGGCCAATGTTGCTTTGGCCTGTTCACAGGCTTGTAACACCGCATTCCCGGTAATCAGGGTCTGGCGGGATGCCGATGTGGCTCCGCCATCCGGGGTCACCCGGGTATCCCCCCAGGTAACCCGGATCTTTTCGTAGCTCATCCCCAGCACCTCGGCAGCAATCTGGGCCATGGTGGTACCGCTGCCCTGACCGATGTCGGCAGCGCCAAACATCAGATTGGCGGTTCCATCACCCAACACTTCCACAAAAGCCGCTGCCGGATTGGGCAGCCCGGTGTTGCCGATGCCATACCACATACTGCCAACACCCTTACCTCTTTTTTTCAAATTACATCACCTCCTGCTGACTATCACTCATGCTTATTAAGCTATTTTTATTGGTCTTGCTTTCAGTACACATTAAAACACTTCTCCGGCTTTAGCCTGGGCTTTTTTAAGGGTATCAATAAAGCCCACACTATTTTTTAGAATCTGTCCGGTCGGTAACTTACTGCCAACTTGATGGGCATTTTTTAGTCTGATTTCGACGGGATCGATGCCCAACTCTCGGGCCAGAGCATTCATCTGCCCCTCGTGGCAAACCGCCACCTGGGGCACTCCAAAGCCCCGGAAAGCTCCACCCATAGGGTTATTGGTGTAGACGAAGGTGGCATCCGCCCGAACATTGGGAATATTATAGGGGCCGGTACAGTGGGCCATCGCCCGGGTAATCACGGCTGGACCATAGGAGGCATAGGCTCCGGTGTCACCAGTCATCTTAATTTCCATGGCCAACAGCATTCCATCACGGGTTGCACCGGTTTTTGCGGTCATTGTCATCGGATGGCGCTTTGACGAAACCATCGTTGATTCACTACGGGAACGGACAATCCGAACCGGTTTTTTGGTATAGTAGGTCAGCAGGGCACAGTGACACTGCACTGAAATATCCAACTTGCCGCCAAAACCACCGCCGGTAGCAGCCTGAATCACCCGCACCTGATTATAGGGCAGGCCCAGCAGCGCCGCCACTTCATTACGGTCATAGTGGGGGTTCTGAGTCGACGCCACCACCGTCATCAGACCGTCGTCATCGTAATAGGCCACCCCTGCGTCCGGTTCAATAAACATATGACTTAAGCGATGCGTCGAATAGGTGTTTTCAATGATGACATCACACTCTGCAAAGGCGGCATCGACATCACCGCATTCCAGATGCTTGACCTGATGAATATTGGAGGTGCCATGAATGATCGGCGCATCAGCTTCCAGCGCCCGCTCAAAACTGAAAACCGGCTCAATTTCTAAATATTCAACCTCAATCAGCCCCAGAGCCGCCTCCAGAATTTCCGGACTTTTTGCCGCCACCACAACCAGGGCATCGCCATATCGGCGGATCTTATCATCCACCAGACAGGGCTCATCTTTAATAATAATGCCAAAACGATTTTTGCCGGGAATGGCATGATAATCCAGCACTGCTTCGACTCCGTCCAAGGCTCGGGCTTTCTCCAGATTCAGGTTTTTAATGGTAGCATGGGGAACCGTACTGCGGAAAACCCCACCATAGAGCATCCCCGGCAGGCTATAATCTGCGGCGAATTTGGTCGTTCCCAAGACCTTTTCCAGGGCATCCACCTTGACCTGACTTTTCCCGATTACTGAATATTCTCTGGTCAATCTAATTACCTCCCTGTTTCGTCTTCTGGTTATAAATTGTCACGGCTCTTTTTACGGCAGCATGAATTTTTTCATAACCGGTACAACGACAAAGATTTCCGGACATTGCCACCTTAATCTCCACTTCCGTCGGGCTTGGGTTTTTCATCAACAGCGCCTTTGCTGTCAAGATCATCCCCGGGGTACAATAGCCACATTGAACCGCCCCTTCATCAAGAAAACACTGTTGCAGCAGATCCAGTTCGCCGTTTTGGGCCAGACCTTCTAACGTAATAATGCTCGACTGATCCGCCTGACCAGCCAGCATACAACAGGTGGTCACCGCATCGCCGTTAAAAATCACCGTACAGGCTCCACATTCCCCTTCGGCACAGCCTTCCTTGACACTGGTCAAACCAAAATCGTCCCGTAACAAATCAACGACCCGGCGGTTGGGATAAACCGATACCGAGCGGTCTTCTCCATTTAGATTTAAAGATATCATAATTTTATTCATAGGATTTACCATCTAATTGTTCCAGGATGCTGTCAAACAACTTGCGATAGACACCCTGAACACTTTCTTTTTTATAAAAAACCGACCAGGGACGGCTTTTGGCACTTTCATAAACGGCATCATGAAGCATCGGCAGGGTTTCGTTAAGCAACGCCATGGTGATTTTTTTCCCCAGCAGATGCGCTTCGGCCTCTTTAAAATGCAGCGGATACCGGGCCAGACAGCCACCCCGCAGCGATGCCCGGGTGCAAATACCGGCTTGATCCACCTGCACCAGCATTCCGGCGCCAATCACCGAGATGGCCAGGGATTTTCGTTTGGCCAGCTTATAAAAAGCGGTTGCCGTATACTCATCGGGCCTGGCAAAAAACACTTCGGTCATAATTTCATCCGCCTGCAAGGCATTGCGATTGCTGACACCTTGACCATCGAGAAATTCAGCCAGCGGCATCACTCGGGTGCCACGCAGGCTTTCCAGCACTACCGATGCCCCCAGCGTCATCATCGCACTGACCCCATCGCCAGCCACCGATGCCGTTGACAAATTACCGCCGATGGTTCCCAGACAACGGATCTGCGGTGAGCCGACCTTGCTGGCAGCTTCATATAAAACACGTACCCGTTCTTCTATGATTGGACTCTGACAGATCTTATCAAAGCTTGTCAGTGCACCAATTCGGATGTATTTACCATCAATCCGGATATATTCCAGCTCTTTAAGCTTCTTGATGTCAATCACCACCTCCGGTTTGGCATGACCTTCATTGATTTCAATAACAAGATCGGTACCGCCCGCCAGAATCGAAGCCGCTTCCCCGTACTGGTTTAAAAGCACCTTCGCTTCAGTCAGGGTTTGCGGTGAATAAAAGTCAAATGCTCGCATTATTCCCCTCCTGCGACCTTTACATTGGTGATCTTTTCCCAGACTTTAATAATTGCCGACATATCTTCCCGACCCAGGCCAGATGCCCGACCACTTTCAAAAATCTGGGTCGCCAGGGCCGTCATTGGCAGTGGAATATGGTTTTCCTTGCCGGCTTCCAGCGCCAGACCTAAATCCTTATGCTGCAGATCCATGGCAAAGCCTCCTTCAAAATCATCTTTCATGATGAATTTTTCCAGTTTGGCATCCATGACGTAGCTGCGGCCGGAGCTTTTGCTGATAATCTGCTGCATGGTTTCAACCTTTAATCCGCATTTTACCCCCAATACCAGGGCCTCGGCCAGGGTTGCCATGTTGCATCCCAGCATCAGGTTGTTGACAATTTTAACCGCATCACCGGTTCCGGTTGCGCCGACATGATAGATATCACTGCCGATCACTTCCAGAATTGGTTTGATTTTTTCAAAAACAGCGTCATCGGCACCCACCATAATGGTCAACGTTCCGGCTTCAGCCCCTTTGGTGCCACCACTGACCGGCGCATCGACATAGTCAATCCCCAGCGGTTTGGCCAAAGCGGCCATCTTCAGGGTGCTTGACGGCGATACACTACTCATATCGATAATGATTGCACCCTCTTTACATAGGTTGAATATTCCTTCTGAACCAACCATCACTGCTTCCACAATGCCGGCATTAGGCAGTGAAGTGATCATAATATCAGCTACCTCCGCAACCCCACCGCCGCTCTTGCAGGCGACTGCACCCTGTTTGGCAATTTCATCCACTATGTTCTGGTTAATATCAAACGCTAGAACTGAATAACCTGCTTTCAGTAAATTTACCGCCATTGGTTTGCCCATGGCCCCCAGGCCGATGAAACCGATTTTTATTGATTTATTCATTATTAACTCCTTGTTTTAATTTATGGGGTTCCCATTGCATGGCAACCCCACCAACATCGGCGTAAACGGCGATGAGATTTCCCAGTTCGTGCTGCCGTATACTCTCCTGTTTTATTTGCGCCAAACTATGGCTCACCTCTTCCGGTGTTAATTTTCCCACCTGAGTAACTACTTCCAAGTCAGCAATATCGCTGTCTGGCAAAAGATTACCGGCTAACTCCGTAATTACCACCGCAGATTGAACGTAGGAGGCATTGGCCAGGTGGGTGGCACAGGCATCGGCAATGCAGCAGCGTTTTGAAAAAACAGTAACAGCATTGGCAATCCCCCGGGTGAAACTACGCCCTCCCAAACCGCTGGTACAGACGCCACCGACCCCATCTTCGGTTCGAATGGTGACGGTGTTTTCCAGCTTGCCGATTTCCACATTTGGCAGAATGCCAATTTTAACAGACTGATTTTCACCTAAGCGAATGGCAATATCACCGCCATTGTTGACAATCACCTTGTCTGCGCTGCGATCATACAACCAGTCAGCCAATGCATCCGAAAGGGTTCCCGCTACTGAAGCGATCGGGGTCAGGGTTGGTTCGTTGATCTGCTTAACCGACTGCACCATTCTCAGCGGCAGTCCGGTTAAGCAACTACTGTCGATTGTCTCAGGGTATTGTGACAAATATTGGCGTTTTTCAGAAATCTCAGCCAGTAAATCAGGGATGATCAGCGCCGCCTCTGAACATAATCCGGTCTGAATCACGCCGTTTTTGCTGGCCATCATCACCATCGTTACCGGACCAAAGTCTACAAAAACCCGACCGTCACTGAGAATCTGATAGAATTGTTCAGTCATTGTCAATATATTCGGACACATCCCGGATCTGGTCCATATGTCCACCCATCGCCTGATAGTCGGATTTTTTCATGGTATATTCCACCGGTGCCACCGTGGCCGGAGTGGGCACCCAGGTAAAGGCCTTATTGACCACCTTCTCGGTATCGACCATGAAATTAATGCCACCGCCGGGATAAACAAAGGCTGGAGCACCACCAATGGTCAGCACCGCTTTTTGCGCATGAACGGCTTCGGTTATTTTGACCGGATGGGTACAAACCCCACCTCTGGCGCTGCCACCGGTGCCTCCGGTATAAAGCACCGAGGTCATTGAGCGTTGACAATTATTTTGAATTGCCATAGCCACTTTCAAAGCCACTTCAGTCATCGGGACTTCGACAATACTGCCATCTTCCTCTAAGATAAACAGGGCATAAATCTCTCCGGTGGTGTTCACCACCATGATCTGGATGCCAGGTTTGGCAATCCGCATATCACAACCTTTAATCGCATCCCGGGGTGTTTCCAGGGTGGTACCACCAATACCGTGGCCATGTCCGCCAAAATAGCGACCCCGGGAGCTTTTGTCGGCATTGGGTATTACCCCGCTCCAGCTCATTCCCACCGCTTCGCCGGCCAGATGCTCAGAGCACAGACCGATGACGTGATGATCGATGACGATGCACTCATCAACGGCTTCCTTCATCAGCTTGGCAAAAAGGCCCACAGTGGCACTGCCACAGCCAATTCGCATAATACTCTCTTCAACACCGTCAATAATCGGTGCCTGACCAGTCTTCAATTTTAAACTGATTTTTCGGTTAACCTTCAGTTCCACTGCTTCGCCGTTGGCCAACTCCACAATCGTTCGAGCAGTGGCAAAACCGCTGTCACTGGTGAGCTTATTGGCTCCGCCGATGGCGATCATTTTGGAACCGTATTCTTCGGTGTTGACCATTCCGACAATTTTATTGTCCCGGTAAACCGGATCACCTTCTTCGCCGATATAGGTATTGGTATCCAGTTTGACAATCAAACCGCTGTAACTCAGCGGGGCCTCGGTAACCACCGTTACCACATCGACGCCATCCCGACACTGGCTGACAATATGCGGCGCCGGTTTGGAACATGGGTAATTGGTACCAGCTCCAACAGCAGTAATGATCGGCTTACGAATCAGTTCATCAGCACTTTCCTGCCTTTTTGCTTCGATGACCAGGGCTCGATTGCGAATCAGTTTGCCGTCGACATTCCGGTAACGACGGCAAGCTCCGGTCGCCCCAAGTGGCACCTTACATTGGATCGGACAGGAACTGCAAACCACCACAGCGGCTGTCGGACTTGTCGTAGGAATCGCCTCGAATTTGCAGATCCGACGGCAAATCCCACACTCGACACAGTGCGGGCTTATTTCAATGACCGTTTCGTCGCCATTTTTCTTTACTTCGATGGCATTCACCGGGCATTCGTTAACACACATTTTGCATTTTTTGCACTGCTTTGCATCTATTTCAAACATTTATTTTTCCTCTCTGAGCATCTCGCTGCTGATACTATTTTTCCATTGCAGAGCGATCAGCTGATTTTTAATCGTTCATCAAGATGGGTTTTTGACGCTTTTAATATCACATTGTATAATTTAATTCCGACCGATGAAATGGCAATCAGCTCAGTTTGTGTCACTGCTTTTTCGGCCACCTTGATTTCGATCCGCTGATTGACTGCACTGACTTCAAAATCACCATCGCAAGTTTTTATAAAACCTTTTAAGCGATAAGTTGAGGGAGTCGTTTCTTGCAGAAAGTCTTTGACCTTTTCCAAGTCCATAACATCTGCGCTTTCCATGGCAATGGTGACTGGTCGGGTTTCCGGGGTGTTGATGGTGTCCTGATCCAAAATTACTGGTACGGTTGGAACCTTAAAAATACTTTCAAAATCAAATTTACAATAACTGGTGACAATTACTTCGGCTTCGGCATTCAACTGATGAATTCTTTGTAAAAGCGCAACCTTTGTTTCCAGATCAAACAAATCAGATTTATTGACTAAAACAATGCTGGAATTCTCAACCTGGCGTGTCAGGGCCGGTAAAATACCGGACATTTTAATAAAAGTTTCCCCATCAAGCACGCAGATCGAAGTGGTATATTCATACTTTTCATTTGTTTTTCGGGCAATACCATCTAAAATTGTTTGAATATTTGACGGGTCTGCCAATCCCGAAGCTTCGATAAACAGTAACTCCAAATCATAGGCTGCCATTGCGATTAAACTGTCAACAAACTTGTCCTTAACACAGGCACAGAAGATTGAACCGTTAGACACTTCAGCCATGGTCAAGCCGACTTCTTCCACCAGGCGATAATCGATGTTCACCTTACCAAAATCATTGACGATCACCCCAATTTTCCGATTATGAAAAGACGACATTAGCTCTTTGAGCAACGTCGTCTTTCCGGCGCCTAAAAAACCGGTTAATAAACACAGTTTTGTCTTTCGACTTTGCGCAATATCACAATTACATGTGATGGTATTAGAATAATTCTTCAATTTCTTTACGCAATTCTTCACTGTCTGGAATGATGGACACATGCTTGATGACACCATTGATGCACATGGTCGGTAAATTGGTGATGCCCATCTTTTGACAGCGAACCACATTTTCTCGCTCGGTGTACTTATATTCGACGATCTCAATTTTGTCTCCAAAAAGATCTTTGGCCTTTTTAGCTGCCGCCATCATATAGGTACAAGCGGCGCATTGTACTGAATCCAGGGTAAACACTTCAATAAACGGTTTTTCCAGCTTGTCATAGTCCGGCAATTCGATCACGATATCGCTGAGATCCGGCCCTTCGTAACCTTTAATCAATTCTCTGGCCTGCTCGGTATTTTTGACCGCCTGGGAACAAGCGATGGTATTTTCCAGTGGCACATCATAGGGCATATCACAACCGGGACTGACAATCATGTTGCGTTTATCTTCAATGGAATCCAGCAACTCCACCACATATTTCAAGTTATCCTTGGTTTCACCATGGAGCATCACAGTTGTCAGGGGAATATTTCCACTTACCGCAATATTATATTTGTCTGATATATCTTTACCGGCTTTAAAATCAACATTTTCATCGATGGCAATGCTGTCTGGATTGGTTTTACACATCACATCAAGTTGCGGCGTTGCATTCCCACAGACAAAGAAAGATGAGAACCTATTTTTGTTGCGGATATAGTCAAACACATCCGTAAACGCTTCTGACAACATCGATTCAAAAGATTCTGGGGCAATTTGGCTGACCAGTGGATCAACAACAGCAATCACATCCATACCAGCTTCAATATAGTAATCACTCATTTTCATAGCCACTTCGGCACAAAAATTAACCAACTCCCGAACGTATTGTTCATCCATCAGCATATCCAGAAAAATTTCGGTCCCGCGCAGGTGTGAAGCCAGGGTAAATGGTCCACAAATCAGACCATAAAGGGCAATATCATCTCCCACAGAAGCTTTAAGCTTGGTCATCGCTTCCAGCATCACTGGAATACGACCATCGGTTTCTTTAGGTATTTTACAACGACAGGGAATTCCCTTCGCTTCTCCTTCTAAGGGATGCGAGTCAACTGCTGGTGGATTGTCTTCTGCCCAAAGCAGCTCACAGCCCATGATTTCCGCTTCCAGCTGGAGATCAAACATGATGGGCATCCCATCCGGCCCATAAACCTTGGCAACTTCCATCAACGATTCATACAATTTTTGACCATCTTTTAAAATTTCTTCGGCCGTATAGCCAGCCAGCTTGCCCGAGTGAATTCCGGCAAAGGGAACCCATGGCACCCGATCTGTTTGTTCATGACGCATTGTCTGAAAGATAAGTTCTTTTCCCATTAATTCTTCCTCCATATCATTGAAACATAATTGTTATTCTTAAATTTTTTGTTCAGTCAGATCCACTTGTTTTGACCATTTTTGTTGGATATTGGGGTTTGCACTGTCAGGCAGCGAAGGCTTTGAACCTCTGCAGAAGGTAGCAGGTCATAAACAATGCATCTGACTGAACAAAAAGAGAATTTTAAAAGGAGATGGGCGCTCCGGAAACCCGAAGCTGCCCACATCCTGATTTGAACTTGTTAAAAATTCTGTGGCCGCAATTTATTCTTGAACCTCATAAAAACGTTCATTAGCCCGTTCATAGGTCAGATAAAATTCTTTAGAATCGGCTGCATCCTGTTGGGTAAACAGACTCACAACAACCATGGTAATGGTTGCCCCGAAAAGACCGATAGCGCCATACCAGGTATCACCCAGATGCCATACCAGATAGGTCATTAAGACCAGCACCGTTCCGACAACAGTTGAAACAATGGCTGCCTGTTTGGTGGCCTTTTTCCAGTACAAACCAAAAACCAGAACCGGAAAAAGCGGCATAACAATAGCGATTGAGAACATGATCAGGGTAAAAATCAACTCCGGTGGATTGAGCGCAATCACTAAAGCACCAAGTCCCAATACCGCAATAATGATCCGGTTGACCATTCCTTCTTTTTCTTTGGGCACATTGATATGGAAGGTGTTCTTGATCAGATCCGAAGCAACGATTCCAGAAGCAACAGTCAAGAACGCATTGGCGGTTGATAAACCAACAGCCAGAGCGCCGACAAAGAAACCAACCATCATCATGACAGCCAGGGTTGGGTTAAAGGCAGTTACGAAATTGTGGATCATATAGGGAATGATCAATTCAGTATCTGATTTTGCCAGGTCACTGACTAGGGCCAGACCAATTAAACCAATCAACATCGTACCAGTCCATACAATTCCCTGTAACACTGGGGTCATATAGGACAATTTCCGCTGTGATTTCAGATTGTCACCAAAATATCCGGCTCGGACAAAAACATGGGGCAGCATGATTGTCCAACCAATGGCACAGGCAAACGGATAGCCAAAGCGGGAGGCATTGGTAACCCATCCATCAGGACCAGGATACGAGAAGAACGCCGGTGAATTGGTCCATAAGGTATCAATTGCTGTACTCAATGATCCGCCAAAGCCAACAATCAGACAGGCGATAACGATAAACCATAATAATCCAATAAACAAGAGACCCTGCACTGTATCAGCGGTCGCTGCCGATTTAACACCACCGATACAAACAAAGATGGTCATAATCAAACCGACCACGATAACCGCCATCTGATAGTTAATGGCTCCGCCAGTAGCGTAATCGGCAGCGTTGGCAATAGCCACTAACACCGATGAAATATAAGGAAACGATGCCGTCAGAAAGATCAATCCTAAGATTGTCCGCAAAACCGGGCTTTTAAACCGTTCATAGTAGAAATCGGCCGGGGTAACAAAGTCCCCACCTTTTTCCTGATTGATCAGCCAGACCTTATTCATGGTGAAATGGGCAATGATCGGGAACAAGGCAATATAGCTCATTTCCGAGATCCAGTAACCCAAACCACCCCGGTAATAAGCCCCGGGCCCGGCAAAGAAAACCCAAGTACTCATTAGTGAGGCAATGTAGGTCATAACCAAAATTGGCCATGCTACACTTGTTTTTAATAAGCTCTCACCCGCTTGTTGTTTTTTTTCTTTTTGGGTGACATAAAACGCAACACCGAGAAGAAAGCACATATAGAGGGCAAAAGCGACCCATATTGTTGTTGAACTTAACATTTTACATCCCCTTTGCTATCATTCTCTGTTTCTCTTAATTTATATACCTTGTAAACCCGATGCATCCCGATATAAACGGCAATCCACAGGGGAATGACGGTCAGGGCAGCATGGACTAACATTGGAACGGCCTCATTGTAGGCAGGTAGCCCGGGGAAATTATACAAAGCGTATAATGCGGTAACAACGATCAGCCATATTTTTTCTGATTTTGTGACTCTCATTTTGTTTTCCCTTTCAATATTGTTTTTTGTTTTTGTAATTGTGTTTGAACGACTATTTTACCAGTGCGTCGTGGGCAAGTTTTAATACGTTTTCGACTGCTGCCGCTTTATCGGCCGCCAGCGTATAGGTGCTTTCTGACTTCATAATTTCCTGATATTTTTCCAATGCTTTATCCGTTAGCGATTTTGAACCTTCCGCCTCCCAATGGACGACTCCATCACGGTTGAACATGTCTGGACGGTGAGGCTCCATAAAATGACGACCAGTGTGCGGACTCATTAAATAGCTAAAGGACGGATCTTTATCCAGGCAGGCAAAAATTTCTTCCGAATTAATGGTTTCCACATCAACATCCAGACCTCGACGAATGCGTTGAGCAATGCCGAAAATTTCATTGTCAATGATCAATTGTATGGGACTGATGGTTTTAGCTGTTTCCAGCTGACCGGCACCGCCTAAAACAGAAGCTGCTGACATGGCCATGGAATCAATCAGGTTGGTTCGTTCAATAAAGTTTTGTGCATCCATGTCCAGACTGTCGGTTCCAGTTCCGTAAGAATGAGCGCGAATGTTATAGCCGTTTTCGAATAACTCCATCGCAATTAACCGGGCAATAGTAATTTCGGTATTGGATTGCAACGTATAGGTGGTCATCATGTCCATCGAGAACAACAGTGGGGTCGCAATCACAGGCAGCCCTGGACAAAGCAACTCTAACATCACAATCATTGCCATAATTTCTGCACAGGCAATAAAGGCCGTTCCCTGGGCAGTAACTGGAGTATTGGCGCCTGCTGTCGGTAATGAACAAGGTTGCACTGGCACACCGGCTTTGGCACAACGGTACAGAATTTCAGCATCCATATACTTGTAAGTCAGACAGGGTACACTACAAGCGATAAAGCTGACAATTGGTTTTTTCTGTAATTCTTCCAGACCGCCAACTGCCGCCGCTGCCATATCGATCAGATACTGAACATTGTCTGCCTCATAAGGCTGTACCCAAATATGTTTTTCAGAAAGCTTTAGGGCTTTTTCCAAGGTATAAACATCGACGGCATCGCCAGGGACATATTCGCCTGAGGTACTTGGTAAGGTGACAAAATCAATGTTTTCCATGGCATTCGTCAATTTATACCAATCAACCACCTCGTCGAGGGTCGTATAGTGGGTGTCGCCATTAATATCCCGGTAGTTTGGGGCACCAGTATTGGTACGAGCATAAAACTTTCCTTCAGGATTGGGGAATTCCAGATCTCTTTTTCCTGAAGGTGAGTAGAGCATGAATTTTTCAGGAACTGCTGCCAGTGCCTTATCAATCAGTTCTTTGGTAAATTTGAGATCCTTGGTTTCCATGTCAACCTGACAACCGAGTTCTGCCAATTCACTTAGCATTTCATCATGATCCAGATGGATGCCTCTTTCAATCAGTAATCGCTCAATTTCGCTTTTCAGAAATGATAATTCCTGATCATTCATTACGTTGTACTTAACTCTGCCTAACATATCTGTTTCCTTTCGGTTTTTAAATTATAAGCTTGTAACATAGGCTTTTGACCAGACAGCAGCACCGGCTGCATCTGCTGCAAAACCATCTGCACCAATTTTATCTGCCCAACCCTGAGTAACTGGTGCACCACCAATCAGAACTTTGACCTGATCACGAACGCCGGCCGCTTCCAACGCTTTGATGACATTTCCCTGTTCATTCATGGTCGTCGTCAACAGCGCTGATAGACCAACAATTTGCGGCTGATGCTCTTTGATTCCGGCGATAAATTGTTCTGCTGTCACATTGGCACCCATGTCGATAACATCAATATTGGCACTTCTCATCATCAAGACTACCAATTTTTTACCAATATCATGCAAGTCGCCTTTAACGGTTCCGACAATCGCTTTACCAACCGTTGTTGGACCTTCGGATTCCAGTAAATGCTTAATAACATCGACCCCATCATTCATTGCTTTTGCAGCCATTAAAACTGTTGGCACAAAAATTTTACCGGCACCAAATTGGGTTCCAATTTCATTAATACCGACCATTAAGCCATCATTCAAAATTTCTGATGCGCTCACATTTTCCGCTAAGGCCTGTTTAACCTTGGTGACAGTGGTTTCTACGTTTCCGGCGATCACAGCATCGCTGATCTCATTCAATAGTGACATATTTTCCTCCTCTTGGATCTTATGATTCTTTTTTATCAAAAGGCTGTTAAGCCATTTTAATTTTTATCAGGGACATCTAAATTTTCAAAATTTTATCCATACAATCAATGGCGTTGTCAGCGTATACGGCCCCAATTTCTTTGGCAAAGGCCTGGGTGATCGGGGCACCACCTACAATGATGGTTACATCCCATGCAAACGCCTGATGATTAATTTCTTTGACAATCTTGCGCATACTCATCATCGCTGTCGTAAGCATTGCCGACATCATCACAAATCTTGCTTCATACTTTTCAACCGCATCGATAAATTCTTTCTCTGAGATGTTTGTACCTAAATCAATCACGGTGAAACCAACACTTTCAAGCATAATGGAAACAAGGGTTTTACCAATGGTATGAATATCCCCCTTGACCGTTCCAATGACAACCGTTTCTGAAGTCACCATCTTTTTTTCCTGATGACTCAAATAGGGCTTCAACACATCAATACCAGCCTGCATCGCTCGGGTAGACATTAGAACCTGTGGGATAAAACTTTTTCGGTTTGTCAACAAAACTCCACATTTGTCCATGGCTGGGATCATGCTCTTCTCCAGAATCTCCATCGGATCATATCCATTTAACAAACATTCACGGCATAGTTCAACCGTGCAAACCTCATCTCCTTCGATTATCTTTTGAAATATTTTTTTCGTTGGCAACATTGTGTCCTCCTGACTGTTAAACCAATTAACACGATTATACTGATATTCTCGTAACGATTATAGAAAATGCGAAACCAGTCTTAGTAGAATTGTAATCCGTTTTCAAAAACCACGGAATCTAAATTTCGTTTTTTTATTTTTCTTGACAAAAATTGACGTTTTGGTAAAATGTTGCTATTAATTTTTATAAAGCATCGTAAACTTACCAAAATTCCGTTTCAAATATCCGGATTATATGACTATCTTATGTTCACTATTCACACTTTTACACCAATTGGCCAATTAAATTCTCGAATGCTGAGGAACGAAATGGAAGAGAACCTTAAAAAATTGAATGAAACCCTCTCCGCTTTTTGCACCTGTACCAACGTCCCTGTCACAGTCTACACCCCCTCTGGCGAAACAATTTTAGACTACTTGCCGGAATTAAAATTCTGTTCTATATTCAATGCGCCTGACGGCAAACTCAATAAAAAATGTATTGACACCCTGTCCTTTTCAGCACAATTCTCCGCCAACCTGGGTGAACCTTATATTTTTACCTGTCCGGCTAACTTTATTAATATTGCCATACCTGTCATAATCGATAAAAAGCACTTCGTCAGTGTCATAATTGGACCCCTGGTCATGGGCAATTTCAATGAAATCTATCTGGATAAGGTTTTTGAGCTCTATCCTGACTCACAACCCTTGCTTCCCAAAATATCGCTTGCCATTTCTAAATTGATCGTATATAATTCCACTCATATTCAGAGCCTGTCCACTTTACTGTTTAACCATCTGATTGGAACCTTCAAAAATTGGCACGATTATGAGCATCTCAACGCACGATATCAGAGCCAGCTCTACATTGGCGACCAGATAAAAAAATACAAAAATCGATCTGCTGCCATCGATGAAGATGTTTCAACACTAACCGCCCTGGAACATAAGTTAATCCGTTTCGTTGAGGAACGGAACAAGGACAAAGCTCATGATATTTTGACCTTGTATTATGATGAAATCCTCATTATCGAAGGTGGCAATTTTGATAATATCAAAGGCCGAATTTTTGAATTATTTGGCACCCTATCCCAGCAGGCCCTTGACAGCGGTGCTTCGATTCAAAAAATCTTCAGCCTTGATTTCAATAAGGTCTTTGCCATGAGTCAGGTTCAAAACGTCACTGAACTTTTCAATTGGATCGTCTATCTGATTCACCACTTTATTGATAATGTATACAATTCCTTAATCCTGGTGCAATCAAAAATTATTAAACAGGCCCTTATTTTTATCAACGATTCTTATTGTGAAAAAATTACTCTCAATGACCTGGCTGCCCATCTCCATATGAGCAAAGCCTATCTTTCAAAACTTTTCAATCAGGAAGTGGGCGTTAATTTCACCACCTATCTCAATGATAAGCGTATTCAAAAAAGCCTGGAATACCTTGAAGATAAGGATATGAATCTCGCTGATATTGCCTTACAGGTTGGCTTTGAAGATCAAAGTTATTTTACCAAAGTGTTTAAAAAACTGCTGGGAGAAACCCCCAAAGAATACCGCAAACGGATCACTGCTCAACAACAATAATACGATTGGAGTTCAATATGGTTGTTTTTACACAAACAGAATTAATTTATGATAAGGATCGAATTTTTCGTCAGCTTCATCTCAAAGAGAATGAAAATGTCACCAAATATACCCATCAGGTTTTTCCCAAACTGATTCAATTTGCCAAGGAAAATCTGGAAATCACCACCTGTTACAGTCTTCAGGAGAACAACCCTCACTTGAATCTTCCCAATATTGATTGCTGTGGTCATGTCGTCTTATGTTTTTGCTCATGCTCAAACAAAATCGATCGTTTCATCGAAGATCTACTCCAGAAAGATGAATTCCTTGATGGATTTCTTTTGAATCATATCTCAAACGAAATATTATTTAATGCATCAAATCAGATGAATACACAACTCGAACACACACTGAACCACTTAGGACTAAAACTGACCAAACGACATTCCCCAGGCGAAAACAAGATAGATCTTCAGTTTCAGGAAAACATCCTCCTTGGGCTAAAAAATGAAACACCTCTGGAAGCCAGTCTGACAGAAAATTACATGCTCGAACCCGAAAAATCAATGCTTTATTATTTTGGTGCCGACTCAGAAATTGAATCGCATTCAACAAAACATGATTGTAAAAAATGTCATTCAACCAATTGTCCTCATCGACTTGTTGACTGAACTCTATAATAATAACGAGGTAATTATGTATCAAATTTCATTTGTCTATCAAAACAAGTCCATTCAAGTGAATGGCGGTATTCTGGCTGCTGCCTGTACAAAGGCAGGCTTTCCTCTTGACCTGGTCTGCGGCGGCAAAGGTACCTGTGGAAAGTGCTCTGTAACCATCGAATCCAACGGACAGAAGCGAAATGAACTGGCCTGTAAATTCGAAATTACTGAAGATTTATCTGTCTATCTTGACAATTCTCAATTTCTTGATCAGGCTTCTCTGCTTACCAAACATCTTGCTCCCCAGAACATCAGTCTAAATCCGGCTCTTTCAAAGAGATATTTTAAACCATCTGAAATGCCCCCGGAAACTTATGATAAACACCTGCTAAATGCCAGTATTCCGTTACTTCAAAAGTTCTCTGAAATTATCAATGTCTCGGACAACAGAGGTTTTACAGTTGTTTATCATCAGGATCAGATTATTGATTTTCAGTGTGATGATACCACCGACTATCTTTACGGTGGAGCCATTGACATCGGTACCACTAGCGTCGTTCTCTACGTCTATGACTTACAAACCGGTAAATTAATCCAGACTGAGTCTGCGCTCAATAAGCAAATTACTTTCGGCGCCGACGTCATCGCCCGGATCCTTTCCTGTCAGGAACAGGATAATGCGTTAGCCGAACTGAATCGCTGTATCAATGAAACCATTAATAACCTGCTTGAAAAATGCTATCTTAACCACCCCTATTTGCGCGATCATCTCTTTCAGCTGATCCTCTGCGGCAACAGCACCATGCAACACCTGTTTTTTAAACTCAATCCGATTGCCCTAGGCGTTTTTCCCTTTTCCAACATTACTCAAAACCATGTTTTAACCAATAATTTGAACTGCGGTTTAAACTTGCCTGATTTTTCGGTGATTGAATTTTTACCGCTACTCGGCGGTTTTGTCGGAGCTGATACAACTGCCGTGCTATTAACCCTACCCCAGGATGAAAAAAAATACCTGATGATTGACCTTGGCACCAACGGTGAAATCGCAGTTGGCAACACCCGACAGTTTTACACAGCCTCCACCGCCTGTGGCCCCGCCCTCGAAGGTGCCAATATCGAATGTGGTATGCGGGCCAGTGAAGGTGCCATTGAAAAAATAACATTAGTTGATGATGCCATTTCGATTCAGACCATTGGTAATACTGATCCCATTGGCTTATGTGGTTCGGCCATTGTCGATGCTATCGCTGTCCTCAGATCGGCTGGAATCATTGACGAAACTGGCTATCTGTTAACTCCAGATGAATACCGGATCAAACAACCGGAAAGCCAATTAGTCAACCAGCTGGCTCTGTTGGAGACCGATGATGTGGTTTTTTATTTTTCCAACGGCAAAGTTCCTGTTTATATTTCCCAAAAAGACATCCGACAAATTCAGTTAGCCAAAAGTTCCATCTACTCCGGTTGTATCACCTTATTAAAAGAGTGTGTTCTGACCCTTGATGACATCGATGAACTGGTGCTGGCCGGAGCCTTTGGTAACTTTATCGATATTGACAATGCTCTATCCATTGGCCTATTACCGCCGATGCCGACTGAAAAAATCATCTCAATCGGTAACGGTGCCGGTCATGGGGTCCAGCTCTGTCTATTGAATCATCACGAAAATTTGAGAACCCGTTCCATTCAAGCCCATACCAAACAAGTCAAACTAGCCGACAGTCCTGATTTTATGGAAGCATATATCATGAATATGAACTTCAACTGATGCTCTGCCAACTCCTCCCCAATTCACCCGATTTTTCCAGGATTATTATCGGTAAATCCCTATGCATCCTGGAAATTTTTATATCCGCTTTCGTATTTTTCACCACGCCCTTTCAAAATAAAACAAAGGTGTTTGAAGATTATTTTATCTTCAAACACCTTTGTTTGTATTAATATATTATTCTTTAAGCATTTATCAAGTTTATTGGACAAATTAACTTGATGCCATCATGCACTGGTCAGACCTCTTTGTCTTCGGCTCATTATAGTGAATCGCCTGATTGCTGTCAAGATTTCTTCCGGACAAAACTCCAGTATACTCAATTAAGCTTGGCTGCAAAATGAAGAATTGCCTCTAAAACGCCACCACTAAGATTTCTGGCTTTGTCGGTAATGGTATAACAATGCTCTACCTTGCCTCGGGGATCCACATCAGCAATTTTCATGCCTTTAAAAACATTACTTTCATCGGCAATGATTCCCCGCAGGACACCCGCAATTTTAGTAGTCACTTCACAATCACCAATGGTGGCCAGACAATCTCCAGTATTTACAATCGCACCAATATCCTGAACGATTTTGAGAACCCCTGCTTGCGGTGCCCGAATCACCCGTTCATGGGTATATCCATCAATGTTTCCTGGAATTCCAGTGTTTTTGGCAGCAGTACCGCTGTAAATCACACGGCCCAAATCATGTCCGCGATTGGTTTCAATAACCGCATCCACATCCTCCCCGGCGGTAAATCCCGGCCCCAGTCCAATCACAATAGGCGCCATCTCCCGGGTTGTCCCGAGATTCTTTTTTGCCAGAATCGCATCCACTACCGCAAACGGATTGAGCCTTTTGATCCAATCGCCTTGCGGATCCACGCAGATCGGAATTTTACCTTCCGCCAAGGCTTTTACGATACTGACTTCGGTATCACACCGGAGCGCCGTCAAGCCTTCCACGGTTACCATCCCCTTTGTCACCGCCGCTGCATAAGCAATCGTTCTGCGAATAACTGTCGGTTTTTCCACTTCCAAAGCGATCACTGAAAAGCCAGCTTGAAACAGGCGATAAATTGTCCCGCTGGCAATATCTCCGGCCCCTCTAACAATGACGAGATTTTCAGATTGACTGATGTTTTTCGGCATAATCCAATAACCTCCAATAATCTGCTTTTGAGTCCATATCCATAATGCTGGTCTCATCACCCTGAATCCGAATTACAGCTTCCGAGTGATTGGAAATTAATCGTCTTCCCCCGATATCGCCGTTCTGAGCTTCAAGCTCATCAAACCAAGCTGATCCAAAACCCACCGGATGACCTGAAAAACCCTGATATTCCGGTACGACGATCGCCGCTGGGCTGATGTTTATAACTTTAATCACCTTTATTATCAAAGGTCTTTTCGTTAGTGGCTGATCACCCAAAAAAACCAGAACTCCCCGACAATTTGGAAAATGTGATCGCAGATAGGTAATCCCCAGTCGCAATGATTCTGACTGACCTTTTTGAGGCGTGCGATTGAGGATGACTGTGACGTTAGCTGGCAAATCAAGGACGTCCGATATTTCCTTTCGGGTAACCACCACCAGATGATCCAGGATATCCAGAGGTATTCGGGATAACGTGGCCTCCAAAACGGTACCTGCGCCAAAGGGCAGTAATAGCTTCTCCGCCCCCATTCGACTGGAAAGCCCAGCCGCCAAAACAATACCTGCTAACATTCAAGCATTCATCCTTCCTATTTAAACATCATCAGCTTAATTATATCGACTCATTTAAGAACATTCTATGAAAATTCAAATCTTTACTTTGTATTATTAATAGACTTTTTGTCAAAAATCTGGTTCATACCGATTAAAGCCCGGTTTTTATAATAAATTATCTTTATTTTTGTAATTTTCGTTGAATTTTCTCAATTTTCGCCTAATTATGTCCGATCATCACAATCATGACCTCTTAATTAAGCCTATGATTCTCTACTTGACAACAATTTTTTATCAAAAAAAACACTCCAAATGGAGCGCTTTTTTAATAAATCTTTTAAACTTTTATCATCACTTAGTTTTTCGCTTCTGGGCTTCCGCCATAATATTCTTCAGGGTCAGCAACAGCGGATTACTCTGGCTGTTGCTGAGCGCATCCTTGGAATAGGTCAGCCCGGTCATCGAGTTGGCTTCACAAATGTAATAGGTGTCATTTTCGCCAAACAGAAAATCAATGCTGCCAAAGTAGATATCCAGCACTGCGGCCGCTTGCTCGGCAATTTCCACCACGGCAGGCGGTGGCGTAATAAACTGCAGATCGCCGCCCTGGGACAGATTGGATTTAAAATTATCGCCATTATCCCGAATGTAAGCTGTGGAGAATTTTCCACCACTTAGCATAATCCGCATATCCCGACCCTTTGAAGCGGCGATACACTCCTGAATCAGGATGTGATCATCAAAATTCATGGCGGCATAAAGATCCAGAATATTCTCCAGTTCTTTTTCGGTTTTAATCAGTACCACCCCTTTCCCCTTACTGCCATGCATCACCTTGACCACACAGGGCAGTCCCAGTTCGCTGGCAATAAAAGCAGGTGATGTTTTGGGGGTCATCAGCACCGTTTTGGGGAATAAAAAGCCCTGATTGGCGGCACCCAGCTTTTGAAAGGTCAATAACTTGTCAGCGGTGTTGTTCAGGCTTTCGGAGCTATTGACACACAGCACATTCAGAGATTCCAGCATTTTAACCACCGCCTTGCTGTGGTAATTATTGCCTCCAAAGAAAGCTGACAAGGAAAAGTCCGGAATATCCACTGCTTCACCCCCAATAAAACAATGCTGGCTCTCCCCCGGTTCGCACATTACCTGAACCTCACTGACGTCAACCGTACGAATATTGACACCCATCTTGTCAATCAGCGCAATAATTGTCTGGATTGATGGTTCGGCCAGGGTTTCGTGATTAACTAATAACCAGCCTAACATGTTTTGCCACCTTCCCGCAGACGTTTTTTCCAGAGTGGTTCCGGTCGGTTTTTAACCTGATTCATTAGATCTGCAAACATCACTTTGATATCAAAGGCCACTCCCGGCATCGCATTGGCTTCGCATAAATAGAAGGTATCATTTTCACCAAACAGAAAATCGACACTGCCCATATTGATTTTAAGCAGCTGGGCGACCTTTTCGGCGGCCTCAATCACCGCATCCGGCGGGGTATATTCGACGATATGACCGCCCTTGGCCAGATTTGATCGAAAGCTCTTTTCATTCTGGCGGATAAATGATTTGACAAACTTGCCGTTAGCCAGGATCATTCTAAGATCCCGACCTGAGGAGGCTTTGATACACTCCTGAATAATAATCTGGTCGCCGATTTCACTGGCGGTGCTCATGCTAATCAGATTATCCAATTCTTTTTCATTATTGACCAGAACCACGCCCTTGCCTTTGCTGCCATGCATGACCTTCATCACCACCGGATAGTCAAACAGTTTGCTGACAAAGGACGCTTCCGTATACTCGGTGACCAACAGGGTTTTGGGGAAGCAGACCGCTTCAATCGACTCGGCCACCAACAGAAATGTCAACAGCTTGTCGTCGACATTTTTGATGGCATCATACGAATTGATGCACAGCACCCCCAGTGATTCCAGCATCCGCAACGCTGCTGAGGTATGATAGTTTTTTTCCGTAAAGAAGGCGGCCACCACATAATCCGGGACCTCCATGATTTCGTCGCCAACATAGAGTTTTCCGTCAAAGTCATGGTCACAGACCACATGGATCGTAAGCGGATCCACCACCGTCAGATCGACATGAAGCTCTTCCACCACCTTCATAATTTTCACAATTGAAGGATCTTCCATTTTACCGGGATTCCTTAATAACCAACCTTTCATTTTTACCTCCTGAATTTTAATTATCTGATGCACTTAAATACAAATTAGCGTATAAACCACCCAGTTTCATCAACTCGGCGTGACTGCCGACCTCTTTAATATCGCCTTCCATCATAAAAATAATCTTATCAGCATTTTTGATGGTAAAGAGCCGATGCGCAATAATAAAGGTAGTTCGTCCCTTCATCATCGCTTCCATGGCCTGGGTGATCAGGATTTCGGTTCGGGTATCCACCGACGAGGTTGCCTCATC
This sequence comes from uncultured Lachnospiraceae bacterium, assembly GCA_964510565.1. Classification (GTDB taxonomy): domain Bacteria; phylum Bacillota; class Clostridia; order Eubacteriales; family Eubacteriaceae; genus Acetobacterium. The sequence goes on from CAZEBY010000006.1 coordinate 35,377, forward strand.
CAGTATCAGCACCTTGGGATCAGCAATAATCGTCCGGGCAATGGCCAGAAGCTGGCATTCCCCTTCGGACAGCGTAGTGAAATCGCCGCCGATTCGGGTCTCATAGCCTAGCGGCAATTTTCTGATAAATTCATCGCACTGGGCTTTTTTGGCCGCTGCAATCACATCTTCCCGGGTTGCCCCGCTTTTGCCATAAGCAATATTTTCTTCAATGGTCCCATCAAACAGCCAGGTATCCTGGAGCACCATCCCAAAAGCAGATCTCAAATTAGGTCGGGTCAGGTTTTTGACATTCAATCCTTCTAATAGAATGCTGCCGTGATTGATTTCATAAAAACGCATCAACAGATTGACCAGGGTCGTCTTTCCAGCGCCGCTGGGACCCACCACCGCCAGAATTTCCCCCGGCTCGGCGGTTAACGACACATCATGAAATAGGGTTCGCTCGGGAATATAGCCAAACTCGACATGGTTAAAGTCAATCCGACCTGTTGCCGTGGTCACATCCAATACCTCTGTGCCCAGATCTGGCTGTTCCTCTTCCTGATCAAGAAACTCAAAGATTCGTTCTGCCGCTGCCGCCCCGGCCTGAATAAAGTTCAGGTTATTGGAAATCAGGGCCGTCGGACTGGCAATATTATTGGCATAAATCAGGAAGGCCTGAATCGTCCCGATGGTCATGGTCCCGGCAATTACAAAAATCCCCCCCACTACGCAAATGCCAATATAGGCAATATTATTGATCAACTTCATCAGGGGTGCGCTCAATCCCGAATAGAACCGGGAACTCAGATAGGATTTAAAGAAGCGCTGATTGATATCATCAAATTTTTCCGACGATTTTGCCTCGTGGTTAAACGATTTGACAATTAAATGACCATCGTAAACCTCTTCAATCAGTCCGTTTAAGGCCCCCAGTTCCTTCTGTTGCCGCCGGAACAGCACCTGAGTTTTTTTAGTGATCAATTTCATCACAAAATAAGACAATGGAATCGCCACAAAGAAAATCAGACTCAGTTGTACATTCAATATCAGCATCATCACAATAATCCCGATAATACTGGTAGCCTGAACCAGTATCTGGGTCAGATTGCTTTCCAGTGCTCCGGATAGGGTGGTGGCATCGTTGGTGACCCGGGAAAGTAAATCTCCCCGTTCACTCTGATCCAACACATTTAGCGTCAGTTTGTTGAGTTTTTCCTGGATGTCCGCCCGTAGTCGTTTAATCGCCAGTTGCGACAGATAGGTGGTACGCATGGTGGCATAATAGGCAAACCCGGCACTTAAGATATAAAGCGCCGCCAGGATCAGCAATTGCTGACCGATGTAGGAAAAATCAATACCCGTATTTTTAGTAATGCTGTCGGCAATACTATCCGTCACATCTTTGGTCACCACCGGAGCAAAAATCGCGAAAATGGTACTGGCAATCAAAGCAACCGCAACAAAAAAGATGACATGTCGCTTATCTTTTAAATAATCACTCAGGCGCTTACCAAGGGCGCCAAAACTATATTTTCTTTTTTTTGCTTTCACAGTGATTCCTCCTTCCCATCGCTATAGGATTGGGATTTCAGAATTTCCTGATAAACCAGACAATCACGGATCAATTCCTCATGTTTACCCTGACCGACAATGGCACCATTGTCGAGCACCAGAATGCGATCAGCATGTTTGATGGTGCTGATCCGCTGAGCAACGATTAGCACCGTTTTATCACCGAATTTTTCACCGATGGCTTTCCTCACCAGCGAGTCGGTTTTAAAATCCAGGGCCGAAAAACAATCGTCAAAGATCGTAATCGGAGCTTTTTTGACCGCCGCCCGGGCAATCGAAAGCCTTTGACGCTGGCCTCCCGAAAGATCCTTGCCCCCCTGGGAAATCGTGCTGTTAAGGCCACCTTCCCGTTCATTGACAAAGTCAAGGGCCTGGGCAATCGATAGGGATTCGGTGACCTCCGCCTCGCTGGCGCCATCTTTCCCAACCCGGATGTTTTCTTGCACCGTGCCACTGAATAACACGGATTCCTGCGGGGCATAGGCGATGACAGTTCTTAAATCATGCTGAGTACAATCCCGGATGTCAACGCCATCAATCACAATCGCCCCGCCACTGACCTCGTAAAGCCGCATGATCAGATTGACCAAGGTGGTTTTTCCGGAACCGGTGGCGCCGACGATGGCCGTTATTTTTCCCGGCTCGGCGATAAAATTTAAGCGTTCGAGCACTGGGATTTCGGCACCGGCATAACCAAAGCTGACGTCTTTAAATTCGATCCGTCCGGTGATGTTTTTAAGGACAACCGGATTTTCCCGATCCTGAATTGAGAAATCAAAGTCGAGCACCTCTTTAACCCGGGCGGCTGAAACAGCCGCCTGGGGATAGGCCATCAGTAAAGCCGAGACCAGACCGAGGGCCGACATAAACATTAAGACATATTGAATAAACACCATCAGACCACCGAGACTGACAATTTGCTGCTGCACTTCTTCGGCCCCCAGCCACAGGATGATCACCATCGTCAGGTTCATCATCAGCTGCATCAACGGCGCAAAAAATGCCACGGCATAGTTGGCCTTCACCGCCGCTTGCATCCCTTCCTGATTGGCCTGGCCAAATTTTTCGGTTTCATAATCCTGACGGTTAAAGGCCCGGATCGCCCGTACCCCGGTCAGTTTTTCTTTCATCAGCAGGTTCAGTCGATCGACCTTCTGCTGCATCAGCTTAAACAAGGGCATGCTGCGGGCCGTGGTTATGCCGATGATGATCGTCGTAATTAGAAACGATCCCAACAGCAGCAGTGTCAGGGTGACATTCTCCCGAAACGCCATCGCCAGGGCGCCAACGCCGGTGATCGGAACCAACAGCAGTGACCGCAAGCCATTAATGACCACAATCTGCATCTGGGTGGCATCGGTGGTGGAACGGGTTAGTAGGGTGGCAGCGCCAAAGTTGTTAAAGTCCGTCTGCGAAAAACTCTTGACCTTGTTAAAAACATCGGCCCGGATCCGACTGGTAAAGGAAGCGGTGACATAGGCCGAATAGTAGCTGGACGCCACCATACAAACCGCCGCCACCAGCGAAACGCCCAACATCATCGCGCCGCTTTTCAAGATATAGGGGGTATCTCCCTGGGCCACCCCATTTTCGATAATATCCCCCATCATTGTCGGCAGATATAGTTGGGCCGCTGCCTGGCTGAGGACAAAAACAAAAACCAGAATCATCTGGAGCCGGTAATCTTTGAGATACCGAATCAATAAACTGATCATCGGCTACTCCTTATCCACTAAGGCAAAGAAGAAGTTTTCTTTAACCAGGGTATCAATCACCCGAACCGGTTTTAACTGATTCCCGGAGATCCCCCGCATGATCATCAGATCACGATAGAGAGCATAGGTTTCTTCCTGAACAAAGGAAACCTCTGAAGGACTCAAGACCCCACTTTTGACCTTGGAGCCAATCGACGGATTGGCCGTACCCAGCTTCTCTTCCATGATCTGGCGATACTCCCCATGTCGTTCTTTATCCAGACGTTTTTCTGCTTCAATAAAAATCACATAACGGCCCGGCGAGATGGCCACATCGGCATAAACTGAGTAATCCACCAATTGACAATCGGTGGCTTTGGCAAATTCTTTAACCGCCCAGGAAATGCATTCCTCGGTGGTCTTTTCGCCGGCAATGCTGACCATCTGATTGAGACGGTAGACAAACTGGATCTTGGGACATTTTTTATACCAGCCGACCACCCGGACCACGTCTTTGATCCGATAACGGTAAAAACCTGAAGTATTCGTCAGGACTATTTCATAATCCTTGCCGGTTTCCAGCTGCTCCATGGTCAGGGTTTCTTCCGAGTCTTCCTGATCGACCGGAATAAATTCATAAAAGGCCGAATCGGGAATCAGGACGAATTCCTGGGATTCCATTTCGTTGCAGATCGCCATGATCGACTCGGAGGCCGCATATACACTAAAATAAATGGGAATGTCTCCCAGATAATGGCGCATTTTGTCCGTATAGACTGAAAATCCGCCACTGCCAATGGCATGAACAAAGGCCAGTTCCGGCCAGATGCGGGGAATAATTGGGGTTTCAAAGCCTTTTTCAAATTCTCTTCGCAGTTCTGCCGCCCGTTTGGGGTCGGGCTTAATCTGCTTCAGCAGCTCGGCTTTAATATCATCGGGAATTTTTATTTCCGGATGGATGGTGCCTTTTTCGATATCATCGACGAGCAACTCCCAGTTAATTTCCAGATATTTCATCAAATCCGACACCGCCGTCATGAAGGCCGAGGCAATGTAGGATAACGACCTTTCTGTCAGCGCAAAACGGAGATGAGCATATTTGGTATCCATAATTTCCCGGGGAAAGACAATTTCTTTGGGCGAGGTAAACATCAAAAACAGCAGATCTTTAATACTGTAAACGCCCCGGCCGGAGATGGACCCGGCAAAGAGTCCGTTGGGCAGGGTCTCGAATTTCACCTCCATCAGATTCAGGCCCCGGCCCCGTTGCCAATTTTTTTCCAACGCCCGGGCAATAATCGCAAAACTGAACTGGGTGGCGTATTCCCGGTAGAGGTTCACCGTTTGTTCGGAGACCGGGATCTTTTTGGGATTATCAACACTGCCCGAGGTCAGGGCATAATGAACGATGTTATCGGTGGTCAAAAGATTCGTTTCGCCAGCAATCATCCGCTCGATATAGGGCGCATAATCATCATAAATAGAAAATGGCACCATTTTTTTATAGTCTTCGATGGTATTTATCTGATCAAAATGGTAGCGCTTTCCATACTCAGTATCGGCATTTTTTTTGAGCATATCAAGCATCAGTTGTTTATTGATTTCTGGGGCATTTTGGGTTAAATGATCAAAATTCTCAATTTTTTTATAGCCCTTTTTGATATTAAGAGAATAGACCATTTTAGGAATTAGTTTTATCATTTTTCGCCTTCCTTTGCCCAGTGAGTGATCCAGTCACTTTCCGGGAGTTTTTTTATAAAAGTTGGCAGTTTGGTCTGGTTGACATTTTTACCCGGCATGATCGACCGGGTAAACAACGAATCCCGATAACCGTCTTTAACAATGATAACCTCCGCTGCCAACAGTTGGCACGCCTCTCTTAACTGTTTATAACTTAAATTCATCTCAAACAAATGGCTTTCCAACACTTTTTTGAACAACTCGCTGTCAAGCGTTTTCGAATAAGGTTCCAGAATAAAGACCAGTTTTTTATTGTCCCGATCCCAAAAAATCTGATAAAAACGAATTTCTTCATTTTGCTTCGCCGCAACTGCCTGGAGGGATCTTTCGATTTCATAAATCCTCATTTTCTGGTTTTCAATGGCCAGATATTCGGACTCCTTGCAGACAAAAACTATCCTTGGGTTCTGGCCATTGATTTCCGTGACGCAGACAATATCTTTCATGTTGTAACGGTACAGCCCGGAATAAGAGGTGATAATCAGTTCGTAATAATCACCTTCTATCAATTCATGGGCCAACCGTGTTTTCCCATCTGTTGCCCCGACTGGCAAAAATTCAAAAAAATAACCAAAAAGCGCCAGTAATCCGGCCGGATCCTGAGGCCGGTCAGGGATATTGAACTTGCCTTCGCTGGCACCATAGCCCCACTCCAAAAACTTAACAGTCGGGGGTAAAATTTTTTTCACATCGGCAACAATTTTCGCGGCACTGGACGACATCCAACAGGATACCACTGAAAATTCCGGCCAGATTTCCGCCACATCAAGGGTCTTTTTTTGCGCAAGAATCGTTCTTAACTCCTCCGCCCGCTCCTGGTTTGGCTGTAAATGTGCAACCAGTTTTTCCCGCAGCGCCTGGTCAATGCTGATTTTTTCAGAGATCTGACCTGTGCTGATATCTTCCAATAAGTCAGCGGCAGTGGCGTTCATTTTTTTAAGCAAGATGTTAAAGTGAGCAATATTACTGCAGACGACCCCAACCAAATGCTTTTCTGCTAAAGCATAGCGAATCGTTAGATAATCGGTCGCCTCGTTGCTCAGGTCTTTCGCCAGCATCATTTCTGGCGGTAACACCATTTTTTTTAACATCTCAACCGGCATATCCTTAGCCGCCTGACCGGAGGCTGAGCCAATCGGAATACCACCTTCAGTCTTGCCGTATTCCGAAGGGTTGGCGATAGCCAGCACCTTTTTTCCCGGAACCATCACTTCCGGAGCCAGCATTAACAGTAAGATGGCCCGAATCTGGGAGACCAGGCTCTTAACCAGTTCGCCGTTTTTGCTTTCTGGTAGCAGCTTGGGAATACCGGTGGAACCACTGGTAGCAATAAAGCTGGCAGCTGCTCCGTCAAAAAAAACATCTTGTGCCCCTGCTTTAAGCCGTTCGATTTCGACTTCGATCTGAGCATAATCCGATATCGGCACCTGCTTTCTGAAGTCATCCACAGTTTTAATCGCGGAAAAACCCATCTTCTGGCCAAACTCGGAATTTTCGGCAGATTTTAAAATATCCTGAAGCACACGCTGTTGTGTGGCTTCAGGAGTATTTTCCATTAAAAAAAAGTGCTTGATTAATTTTTCATTGGGCATTTCCTTTAACCATTCATGAATGCTCCTTCCTTCACTACCACCAAAGATGTCATTGGAAATTTCTTCCGGCATGCGATCTTTTGTCATTTTATCACCCTTATTCGATGGTCAGAATATCCGAAAATCCGGTCATATCAAATACTTCCTGAATCTCTGGTTTGACATTTTTAATCACCAGACTACCATTGAGGGCTTTTGATTTTTTTTGGATCAATAACAACACTCTTAATCCGGCACTGCTGACAAAATCAAGCCGGTCAAAATCGAGGATCATCTTGAATCCTTCTTTACTGTAATATGCTTCCATTTCTTTTTGAAACTCCGGAGATGTATTGGTGTCCATACGGCCTTCCAGTTCAACTACAAATATTTCGCCATCTTGTTTTACTTCAATTTTCATTTTAGTACCCTTTCTTTCTTTTGGAATTAAAAAACATCATTGTTCATTTTAAAATGGATAATAGATTTCAAGTTTCTAATTTTAATTGATCATACCACAATAATTTATCATGTGCAATTGCAAAAGCATTCAAAATGTAAACTTGTATTCTATATAAAATCGCACGCTTGCCGATAAGCTTCATCCAAATATAAGAAGTAAACAGCTACTGACCGTTATTATCAATCTGCCCAAATATTTTTGTCGTATGTTCTTATCTTTGTTTACAACCGTAACTTTATTTTACATCTTCGTTACAATCTATTTACATTACCAATAAAATATGTTAATATTATTACACTTAGAATAAATCTGAGTAGCTATAATCAATAATAAAATATTCAATAAACAAAAGGGAAGGAATGTCATGAAAAAGAACTCTATTATTTCGATTATTATTATCCTACTTATCCTCCTGACCGCCATTTTGTTTGTTCGCGGCTGCAGCCAAGAAGGAACCGAAATGAAAAATTATACGGTGGCGGGCACCTACACCGAAACAGCAACCTATCAAAACGGGGAGATCAAAGTATCTGGTGTCAACATTGAAAATGCCAGCTTCACCGGTAACCTGACCGTTATCGACTCGATCGTCGATGGCGATATTCGGTTGACGAACTCCAACGTTCAAGGTGAGCTGCTAATTAAAGGCGGCAGTACGGTTTATCTGGATGGTGGTTCCTACCAGAATGTCATTCTGGAAAAGCAGGGAGCAAAAATTGTTTTGCTTGGTGAGGCCACCGTAGAAACCCTTACCGCCAGAGCAGCAGCCAATATCGTGGTTGATGCTCAAAGTAAAATTAAAACCCTGAATGTGGACAAGGCGGCCAGCCGCACCACGATCACCACTCAGGCAAATGGCACCATTGAGAACATCCAGTCTCGAGGAATCAGTGACATAATCCTTAACACCCCAGCAAAACTGATTGGCTTTGGCAATAATGCCGGCGGCTCAACCCTAGTGGCCAATGCTCCGGTTAACAAAATTGTGGCTGAATCAAAGGTTACCCTTAATCTTAATGCCAATGTCGAAACTGTCCTGCTGACAGCAACTGGCGAAGGAACTGGCATCATTCTAGGCAATAATGCGGTGATCGCCTCACTTGCAACCGAAAGCCGGGTGGAAATTTCCGGCGAAGGCAGTATCAGCAGTGCTACCACCAATGATGTCCTCAACATCACCGGCACCATTGCCCCGGATGTGGTTTACATTACCACCAAACCGGTAGTTACCGATGCCAATGGCGGACTGACGGTATCAACCAACACGAACCGTACCGCTGATGCTAATTCAGGTAGCAGCAGCTCCTGGTATTCTGAATCCAGTAGTTCGGGAACAATCATCAACTCAAAATATGATGTGCCGCCTCTGAACCCGGTTGATCCTGTCGTGCCACCATCACCGCCGACTCCCCCCAACCCACCCATTAATATCCCCGTGGAAGCGATTCAGGTCACCCCGGTGGAAGCCGATGTAATTATGGGCAATACCTTAAAACTGAACACGGTTATTTTCCCGACAAACGCCACCAACCAAACGATTATCTGGGAATCCTCCAATAATAATATTGCGACCGTCAGCAATGGAGTGGTCACACCTGTAGCCAATGGCGAAGCCACGATCACTGCCCGGACTCAGGACGGCAATAAAACCGACACCTGTAAAATAACCGTTAAAACCAATATCGCCGCTGTCACCATGATCAACACCATTAATGCTGTCAACAACAGCATTGCTGAGACCATTGCTTATGACAGCAGCTATACCTTGCCGGTAGTTGTCATTGTTCAGGGCTATGGCAGCGAAATATTCCCCTGTTCCGTGGCTTGGACACCAAATACCGTCAATACCAAGCTAGTTGGTGTAACGAGTTATACCGGAACGCTGATCATGCCAGCCGGCTATGTCAACCTGAATAATATCGAGGCTTCCATTGCCCTTACCGTTTCTGCCCAACCGGTGATCAGCGCCAGTTCAGAGCTGTCATCCCAGCGAGTTTACCTAAATGACGATCCCGCTCCGATCTTTGTGGAGGCCAGTGTGACCGAAGACAGAACCTTAACCTATCAATGGTTTTACCGAAGCGGCGATGTGGAAACGCCAATGCCAGAGGTCACCGGCCCGATTTACGACCCGCCGGTCTCAACTCTCAACGGCACGGTCTATTATACCTGTGTGATCTCATCGGAAAATGCTGAGCCGGTTAGCGTTTTAGCCGGTATCGTGGTTACCAGTGCCGACCCGGCTGTTTTGCCGGACGTAATCGATCCGGCTGTTAGTGAAACTACTCTCCCTGATACAGGCACCGAAGCCAGTTTATCTGAAATGCCGACCATTCGCGAACAGCCAACCAGCATTTCACAGCTCAGCAGTATTGCTGTCGCCACCAGTCTGGCTCAGGCGACCCGGACTGCCCAGGCTGCCCTTGGTACGCCTAAACCAGATGCCACCACAGCTTCGTTCTCGGTTTCTGCCGAAGTCAGTGACGGTGGTGAGCTCACCTACCAGTGGTTTGAAAGCTCCAGTGCAATCAATGCCGATGGCAAGCCGATTGATGGCGCCACCGATAAAACCTTTGACGTCGATGCTTCCGGACCAGCGGGTACCAGCTACTACTATGTGGAAATTACCAATACCAAGGCGGGCTGTCGGCCGGTAACGGCCGTGAGTCTCCCGGTTTCGCTCACCGTTGTTTAACATATAAAAAAAGAAGTGATCATCCAGATATTGGAGATCACTTCTTTTTTGAATATTTTTATTCCATTTCCACGATCAACTCACCGGATTGGACGCTCTGTCCTTCGGAGACATAGATTCGTTTGACCTTGCCGTCTTCGCTGGCGACCATTTCGGTTTCCATTTTCATCGCTTCAACAACAACCAGCGCCTGGTTTTGTTTAACCGCTTCACCTTCGTTGACCAGCACTTTTAATACTGTTCCCGGAATCCCTGAGCCAATCTGTTTAGAATTTTTAGGATCAGCCTTCAGCATCGTAACCTTCTGTTTAGCTGAAAGACTGCGTTTATCTTCAATGTAGATTTCCCGGCGGAAACCATCGACTTCAAACATTACCGGACACATCCCCTCATCGTTGGGCAGCCCAATGCTGACCAGTTTAATGATGAAGCGTTTACCCTTGGAGACTTCGACGTCGATCACCTCACCGACCTTCAGGCCGTAGAAGAAGGCGTGGCTTTCCATCCGCATGAAGTCGCCGTATTCCTGAATAAACTCGAAGTATTCTTTCATGACCTTGGGATACAGCGCCACACTTAATACTTCCCGATCATCAAGCTCAACGCCAAATTCTTCCTGGAAGTCTTTCTTAATTTTATCGAAATCTTCGTCCGGCAGTAGAATCCCGGGTCGCACGGTGATCGGTTCGATTCCCTTTAAGACAATCTTTTGCAGTTCGGCATCAAAGCCACCTTCCGGCTGGCCAATCATGCCCTTATAGAAATCCACCACCGAATCCGGGTAAGCTAATTCTCGGCCCTTGGTTTTAATATTGTCGACGGTCAGATCATTTTGAACCATAAAGATGGCCAGATCCCCCACTGTTTTTGAAGATGGGGTTACCTTGACAATATCCCCCAGCATCAGATTGGCTTCCAGATATTTTTCTTTGACCTCTCTGAACTTATGACCCAAGCCAAAGCTTTCCACCTGGGCCCGGAGGTTGGAATATTGGCCTCCCGGAATCTCCAACTTATAGATCTCGGTGGAACCCGATTTCATTTCCGATTCAAACTTACTGTAGACCTGACGGGTGGTACCCCAGTAATCGGATAAAATCTGGAGCTCATCCTCATTCAAACCGGTGTCCCGGGGAGTGTTTTTCAGTGCGGCCACAATCGAGTTGAGCGCCGGCTGTGAGGTTAAACCGCTGACGCCATTCAAGGCGGCATCGGCAATATCCGCTCCGGCCATTTGTCCAAAGAGTACTGTAGCTACGCCATTCCCCGTGGTATCATGGGTATGCAGGTGAATGGGCATTGACACTTCCTGTTTCAGGGCTTCAATCAGCTTGTAGGCAGCGCCTGGTTTTAATAAACCGGACATATCTTTAATCGCCAGAATATGAGCCCCGGTTTTTTCAATTTCCCGGGCCATCCTCAGGTAGTAATCCAGATTATATTTGGTTCGCGAGGTGTCCAGAATATCGCCAGTATAACAGATACTGACCTCGGCAATCTTATCGGTTTTTAAAACCTCATCAATGGAAATCTTCATCCCATCCATCCAGTTAAGGGAGTCGAAGATCCGGAAAATATCGATGCCGCTTTTCGCTGCTTCCTGAACAAAGGCCCGAATTACGTTGTCGGGATAATTTTTATAGCCCACCGCATTGGCGCCACGCAGAAGCATCTGAAATAAGATATTGGGCACCCGCCTGCGCAGTTCATCCAGTCGTCGCCAGGGCGATTCTTTCAAGAAACGGTAGGCCACATCAAAGGTTGCACCACCCCACATTTCCAGCGCAAAGAGATCCGGTACTAGGGCTGCGGTTTCCCGGGCAATCTTGATCATATCGCGACTACGAACTCGCGTCGCGGCAATGGACTGATGGGCATCTCTAAAGGTGGTGTCAACCAGTAAAAGTTTTTCCTGCTCCTTGATCCATTGCACCAGACCCGCCGGGCCCCGCTCATCAAGGATCTGTTTACTGCCCCGGAATTCAGTGTCTACGGGGATTGTCGGGATATAGGGTTCATCATAATCGGGCTTGTTGCCGAAGGTTTCGTTAACGATAATATTTCCAAAATACTTGAGCACATTGGAGGCTTCGCTCTTCTGATCTTCAATTTCAAACAGTTCCGGATGATCATCGATAAACTTGGTGTCACATTTTCCGCCGATAAAGGTGGGATGCTGAAGCACATTGATCAGAAAATCTTTGTTGGTCTGAACCCCTTCAATTTTCATCTCCTTGAGTCCCCGCACCGCTTTGCGGCGGGCATCTTCAAAGTTTCTGGAAAAAGCGGTGCTTTTTACCAGCAAACTGTCATAGTAAGGGGTGATTTCGGCTCCGGTAAACCCATTGCCGCCATCAAGACGAATCCCGAAGCCACTGCCGGTTCGGTACACATCCAAGCGTCCGGTATCGGGCATAAAGTGATTTTTCGGGTCTTCCGTGGTAATTCGGCATTGGATCGCTGCGCCCCGGGTTTCAATCGAATCCTGACTGGGAATGCCGATTTCTTCAGAGTCAAGGGGCAGGCCCTGAGCAATTAAAATCTGCGACTGGACCAGATCGATGCCGGTGACCAGTTCGGTGACGGTGTGTTCAACCTGAATCCGGGGATTCATTTCAATAAAATAGTGATCGCCATTTTTGTCGACCAGAAACTCGATCGTTCCAGCATTCCGGTAATTGACTTCTTTGGCCAGCTTAAGCGCATCCTTGCAGATCGCCTGACGTTGTTCCTCATTGATGCTTAATGACGGGGTGAATTCGACGATTTTCTGGTGCCGACGCTGAATCGAGCAATCGCGCTCAAAAAGATGCACGACATTGCCATGGTGATCGCCGAGGATCTGTACTTCAATATGTTTAGGTTCTTCCAGATATTTTTCCACAAAAATGGTGCCATCACCAAAAGCCTTGGTTGCTTCACTGGTCGCGGAATGAAACTCTTTTAAAAGATCTTTTTCCTCGCGGACAATTCGCATTCCCCGGCCACCACCACCAGCAGCGGCTTTTAGAATAATCGGATAACCGGCTTTCTTAGCAAATTCCAGCGCTTCTGAATCCGAGGTGATCGGTTTTTCGACCCCGGGAATGGTGGGAACATTGACACTTTTAGCAACAATCTTCGATTGTATCTTATCGCCCATTTTTTCCATCATTTCGTGGGTTGGTCCGATAAAGACAATCCCTTCCTCTTCACAGCGCTTTGCAAAAAGCGGGTTTTCGGAAAGAAAACCATACCCGGGATGAATGGCATCGACTTCTTTTTTCTTGGCCAGGGTAATGATCTTATCCATATCCAGATAGGCTTCGACCGGACCACTGGTGCCGGTAATCAGATAGGATTCATCCGCCTTGGTTCTAAAAAGGGACAGTTTATCTTCCTGTGCATAAATTGCCACCGTATGAATACCCAGTTCCTGACAGGCCCGGATAATCCGGATAGCAATTTCTCCGCGATTCGCGATTAATACTTTATTAAACTTCTTCATCTTTCCTTCTACTTTCCTGTATGCATTTTTATGCATTCTAATTCTCATTTTCAAAAATTAATTGTAGCTATTATATAAAATTGTATGGAATTATTAAAGCTATTTTTTGATGAATACTAAATTATTTTTTGCTCCTGCTGATTCATCATAAATTCACCCTGATTTCACCTTAAAAAAGGATTTCACGTCACTTCTGCTTAATGTTTTCTTTATTTAACTTTTTCTCAATAGCCCGGCGACGATATTTTTTGACTACTGCATAGTCGGGGTTTTTAGAAACTCGCACTTTTCTTTTAGATCTAACCTTATGGGTTTCTGACTTGCTTAAAGATTCACTTAATTCTTTTTCTTTAGCTTTTTCGATTATTTCATTTTCCAGACGTTGAAATCCGTAACGTCTTTCGGTCTCCGCCTCCATTTTCTGATTATCCGAATAAAGCGTCGTTGAGAGCCGTCTGACCAGAAAATAGCCGGGAATCACAATAATCAGAACAATCATCAACATTCCAATATCCATCTCTATTCGCCTCTTTTGACCTTTTCTTTTTTCTCAATCCAGTCTTTCTGGTAGTCCTTACTGGAGATCATCACTTCTTGCAGAAACCGTTCATATTCTTTGGCATAGTTCTTATTTTGCAGCTGGATCAGGTTCTTTTTCAGCATTCTTTCTTCTCGGCTTTGATCGAATATATTCCCGCCATTAATGTATTTATATTCAGCAACAGCCTGGATACAATCCATCCGCTGCTCAAACAGAACCCGCATCTGTGCGTCGATCGCATCTATTTTATTCCTGATTTCATCCAATGATTTCACTGACAACCTCCTTATAGTAAAAAATCAGCCAGACAGATGGCAGCGACAGCCTCAACCACCGGAAAGGCTCTGACCACAATACAAGGATCATGACGACCCTGAATGGTCAAAGCTGCGTCTTTCATTTCAGCCAGATTGATGGTTCGCTGTTCTTTGCCGATCGAAGGTGTCGCTTTGAAAGCTACCTGAAAAACAATCGGCATGCCGTTGGAAATCCCGCCATTGATACCACCATTATAATTGGTAACCGTCTCGATCTGTCCATCTTGGATTCGCAAGCCATCATTCGTTTGCGAACCCCGCAGGCTGGTCAGTTCAAAACCAGCTCCGAAGGTCACCCCTTTGACCGCCGGGATGGAAAACAGTAAGGCTGATAACCGGCTTTCGATCGATTCAAAAAAGGGATTGCCGATTCCCGGCTCCAGTCCGGTGATAAAACCCTCCACTAAACCACCAACCGAGTCTTCATCGGTCATCGCCGCAATGATTTCCTGTTTCATCGCTTCTTCCAAATGGGGATGATATAGCGGAAAGGCCGGGTTTTCAAGGCCCTTGAGCAGCTTTTTATAAAGCTTCCAGTCCTCAATTTCAGTATCCCTGACCTTGCCAATTGCAACAATCCGACTGCCAATTCCCAGCTCCGGTCGAATCACCCGGATGATTTCTTTGGCAATCGCCCCGGCAAAAACCAGAGGTGCAGTCAAGCGCCCGGAAAAATGGCCGCCACCGCGGTAATCCTGAAAACCACCATAACGGGCGCTGGCCGCATAGTCGGCATGGCCCGGGCGCATCAAATCCTTAGTTTTGGCATAATCACCGGAACGGGTATTTTCATTGCGAATCAGCCCGGCTAGCGGTGCCCCGGTGGTTTTGCCGTTAAAAATACCGCTGAGAATTTCAATCTGATCGCCTTCTTTCCGGGGCGTAGCCAGCGGATTTCCCCGGGCCGCCCGGCGGTTTAGCTCACACTGAACCCGTTCCAGATCGATGTCAATCCCGGCAGGAAGGCCATCGATGACCGCACCGATCCCATGTCCATGGGATTCACCAAAAATTGACAACTTGAAATTATTTCCCCAGGTCGATCCCAATCCATTCACCTCCCATTTTAGTAAAATCTTCCCAAAAATGCGGGTAGGATTTGTTGACGGCCTCGGCCCCATCGAGAATAATTTTGCCCGTGGCGCGGCTCGAAGCAATCGCCACCGCCATCGCAATCCGGTGATCGTTATGGCTCGTTACCTGGCCGCCGGTGAAACGATCAATTCCCTGAATCACCAGACCATCGGCCGTTTCTTCAACTTTACCGCCAAGTTTGTTAAGCACATCGGCCGTCGCCATTAACCGGTCCGATTCTTTAAAACGGAGCCGCTCGCCATTGATAATCGTCGTGGCACCTCTGCTGAGGCTGGCAATCACCCCTAAAATTGGAACCAGGTCGGGACACTGGGAGACGTCAATGACGGTTCCCAGTGTTTCGGCTTTGTTGACAATTAATTTATCAGCGCCAATGCTGATATCGCCACCCATTTCTTTTAAGATGTCGACGATCACCTTATCGCCCTGTTGTGATGCAACATTTAAATCGTGGCAAGCCATCCGTTGCCCGATGGTCCCGGCCACCAGCCAAAACGCCCCCTGGGAAAAATCACCTTCAACCCGATAGTTACAGGGGCTGTAGATTTGATTTCCTTTGATCACGAAACGCTGATCGTTGTCATTGATAATCGCAATCCCAAAACTCTTTAAAACGTCCAGGGTAATGTCAATGTATGGTTTGGACTCCAGCGTTGAAGTCAGTTCGATCACCGAATCCCCATCAAGCAGTGGCAGGGCAAAAAGCAGTCCGGTGATAAACTGAGAGCTGACGCCGCCGTCAATGCGATAGGTCCCGGGAGTCAAAGCCCCTTCCACCGCCAGCGGCAAATCCTGGCCCGCTTGTAAATGTTCATGGTAAATGCCTTTTTCAGCAAAGATGTCATAAAAGGGCTTCATCGGACGGGTGACCAGCCGTCCCTTTCCGGTAATCACGGCCCGTTTGGGCTGCAGCAGCACAATCGGGATGATAAAACGCAGGGTCGATCCGGATTCGTTGCACTGTATCGTCTCCGACTTCAGCGCCAAAGGGTCGCAGCCCAAAATGGTCAGGGTAAAACGGCCATTTAGCTCTTCCTGATAGCTAATGCTGGCGCCTAAAGCGACCATGGCATCACAGGTGGCAATCATATCCTGCGACATCAGTACATTTGAAATCACGCTTTTGCCCTTGGCCAGCCCGGCCGAGATAATCGCCCGGTGACTGACGCTTTTTGAAGGCGGTATTTCCAGACTGCCGGTTAATAATTTAGGTGTAATCTCAATCGTTCTCATTTTCTTCCTCTTAATTTTCTCTTATCTAAACAGTTCGATGGCCTGGGGTTTCTGGATTTTTACAATCTGGGCCTTGCCGATTTTTTCCAGGGCACAGATGTAAAGCGAGTCATTTTCGAATTTTTTGTCGGTGAACAGTATTTCCTGAACCTTGTCCAGGGGCATTTTTGGCAGCTCGGTCGGCAGTCCATAATTCTCCAGGATTTCAATGATGTTGTCGTAGGTATCTTTCTGACTGATCCCTTCGGCCACAGTTTTCTTGGTGATCTGGGCCATGCCGATGGCTACCGCTTCGCCGTGGGAATATTTCTTAAACTTGAAATAGCTTTCCACCACATGTCCAATGGTATGTCCAAAATTCAAGATCCGGCGCAAGCCCTGTTCGTGCTCATCAGCCTGAACCACATCCCGTTTGATCTGACAACATTTGGCGATGATCTCTTCCATGTCTTCGACCAGGTCCTCATAGTAGGCATACCCCATCAGTTTGACGAACAGCGGCGCACTGCTGATACAACCGTATTTGATCACCTCAGCCATCCCGTCAATCATATAATGATCTTCCAGGGTTTCCAGAAATAAGGGATCAATGATCACCGCTCGGGGTTGATGAAAAGCCCCGACCAGGTTCTTGCCATAATCCAGATCAATCCCGACCTTACCGCCAACACTGCTGTCTACCTGAGCCAATAGTGAGGTTGGCACCTGGATCAGATCGATGCCACGAAGATAAGTGGCCGCACAAAAGCCGCCTAAATCCCCTACTACACCGCCACCCAGAGTCAAAATCGCGTCACTGCGGGTAATGTTGCACTTAATCAGTTCATTATAAATCTCAGCTGTTTGGGTCAGACACTTGCTGGCTTCACCGGGTGGAATGACAATGCTGTAAACCTTGGGCCCGGCCTGACGAACCTGTCGTTCCACCTCACCTAAATATTCTCTGGCAACATTTTTATCGGTGATGATCACCACCTTATGATACTGGGAAAAGAGCGCCTTCATTTGGGACAACCGCCCTTTAATGCCTTTTTCGATGATAATCGGATACTGGTGTGTGTTCTCTGTTTTGCAAATTAATTCCTTCATTATTAACGGCTCCTTTAAAATCTTAACCCCTATTATATCATAGTTTTTTCAATTTAAAACAATAAAGCACGATCCTACTTCAAAAATAGTTTGAGCTTTGTTTACACCTGTCTTTCTTACAAAGACATTTTGATCTATAAAAGAACCGCCTTTTTAAAGACGGTCTATTTTTGTTATCGGTCTTCCTTGAAATAGTTTTTGCCCAACCAGGCCGGTTCCTTTTTGTTGCTGCTCTTGCGCATCGAGGTAAAGATCAAGACGAACACGGTGGCCAGATACGGCAGCGCGGTGAACAGATAAATGGAAACCGGCAGGGTATACTGCTGCAGCCAGAAACTGGCAATATCCAGAGCCCCGAAAAAGTAGGCTCCCAGCATCGCCTTGCCCGGATTCCACATCGCAAAGATAACCAGTGCCACCGCAATCCAGCCCCGACCGCTGACGACATTAACCGGATAAATACTGATGTAGACCAGTGATAAAAAGGCCCCCCCCAGACCACAGAGGGCACCGCAAAGAGCGATGTTGAAGTACTTGTACTTGTCCACCGGAATTCCGCTGGCATCCGCCGCCACCGGGTTTTCTCCGATCATCCGGGTATTTAAGCCCCACTTCGTTTTATAGAGATAGATATAAATCGCAATCACCAGAAAATAGGAGAAATAGACATAGATACTCTGGTTAAAAAAGATTTGACCCAGATAAGGAATATCGCCCAGCACTGGCAGCTTAAGCGGAGCAAAAAATGTGGTGATCGCTTCCGGCACCTTTTTCCCGACAAAGTTTTTGCCAAAGAAGGCGGCGAAACCCACCCCAAAAATACTGAGGGTAAGCCCGGTAACCACCTGATTTGCTTTTAAACTGATGGTTAGAAAACCATAGATCAAAGCCCCGGCGGCCCCGGCCAGGGCCGCACAGAGCACTGCCGTATAGGGATTGCCAAAGGTAAAACCGGCAATAAAGCCGATGACTGCCCCCATCTGCATCATCCCTTCGACCCCCAGATTGAGGTGCCCGACTTTTTCCGAAATAATTTCTCCCAGCGTTGCATAAAGCAAGCAGGTTCCGGCTTTAACTGCCGCTGCCAAGAAAAAAACAAATTCCATTTATGCAACCTCACTTTTCGTTTTATCAGAAACTAACCGGTACTGCAACACAAACTCACTGCCCAAAATAAAGAACAGGATAATCGCCTGGATCATTTCGGCCACCGAACCAGGAATCTGAAAAGCCGTCTGAATGTAGGAAGCCCCCTGGAGCAGCACTGCAAAGGCAAACGAATTGACCACCACAAAGGGGACCTTAAGCCCCGATAACCAGGCCACGATAATGGCCGTAAAACCCAGACCACCGGTTATTTGAGTCGACAGGGCTCCGCTGACACCCGTGGTTTGCATCATCCCGACCATCCCGCATAATCCACCACTGATCAGGGCGGCTATGATAATGGTTCGGGGAACATTAATCCCAATGTAGCGGGCAGTGTTTTCACTTTCACCCAATACCGCAATTTCAAAACCGATCTTTGAGCGATTCATAAAGTAATACATCACCAGAACAATGATTAACGCCATCAGAATGCTTAAATTAAAACCGCTGGCACTGGGCAGCAAGGCATTTGCCGGCAGATTGGCAATTTTCGGCATCCCACTGGCCGCCGGATCCTTCCAGAAATCGTATTGCAAGGCGGTTACCAGCGTCAGCGCAATGTAGTTGAGCATCAGTGTAAAGAGGGTTTCATTGGTTCCGAAACGCGCCTTGAAAAAAGCCGGAATCATCAGCCAGACAGCGCCAAAAACAAACGATACCGCCATCATCAGCACAAGCATCGCCGGAAGTGGCAAGTCCGGCAGGAGACGAACCACCAGAGTCGTCCCTACCGCCCCCATCAAAAACTGTCCTTCAGCCCCGATATTCCAGAATCGCATTTTAAAGGCTACCAGCACCCCCAGAGACAGCACCAGTAAGGGTACCATCTTTTCAATGGTGGCCGCAAAGCGATAAAGCGAACCAAAGCAGCCCTGGACAATACCGATATACAACTCAAGCGGATTCGCCCCGGCCACCAGGACAATGATCGACGCCACGGCCAAAGCGGCCAAAACGGCCAAAAGCCTGATAATTATTTTTTCCCGAGTTTTCGGAACTTCTTTTTTTACGATATGGAGCATGCTTCTTCTCCTTCATTTCTTACCCCGGACATCATCAATCCAATGGCTTCTTTGGTGGTTTTTCGAGGATCGATAATCCCGGTAACCCGACCTTCACATAAAACCATAATGCGGTCGCAAAGACTCATCAGCACGTCCAGGTCTTCACCAACATAAATAATTGGTTTCATTTTTACTTTTTGTTCATTCAGCAAATCATAGATAATCTGGGAAGATCCAACATCCAGACCACGAGTGGCATAAGCCGTTACCAGCAGTTTCGGTTCCAATTCAATTTCCCGACCGAGCAGAACCTTTTGAATATTACCACCAGAAAGCAGACTGACCGCATGATTTTCAATCGCCGGTGTCGATACATTGAGCCGTTCAACCAAAGCTTCGGCCTTGTCCCGGGAAACCTCGCGGGAAATGCCCATGCCTTTTTTATTGCGATAATCTTTTAATAATACATTGTCAATAATATCCATCGAAGAAACCAGACCCATGCCCAGGCGATCCTCCGGCACAAAACTCAGACTGATCCCCATCTGGCTGATTTTCTCAGGATTTTTACCAACGATGTTTTCGCCTTCAAAAATAATCTCTCCCGATTTGATATGATAGAGTCCGGCGATGCCTTCGCATAATTCTTTCTGACCGCTGCCGGCAATGCCCGCTACCCCCAGAATTTCCCCGGCATATAGATCAAAACTGACATGATCCAGAACATGCACCTTATTGCGGTCGATGGCGGTGATGTCTTTCACTTCCAGGCATTTCTGGCCCCTTTCCACCGCAACATAGGGAACGTTTAGTTCCATCACATCGCCAACCATCATTCCCGCCAATTCCTGGGGGGTAGTTTCTTCCTTATTGACCGTCTGAATGGTAGTGCCCTTGCGCATTATGGTAATCCGATCACTGATTTCCATCACTTCTTCCAGCTTATGGGTAATAATAATCACCGAACAACCGGTTGCCACCATTTTTTTGACGATCTCAAAGAGGTTCTTGATTTCCTGCGGGGTCAGAACTGCGGTCGGTTCATCGAGTATTAAAATATCCGCCCCCCGATACAGAACCTTGAAGATTTCAAGACTCTGCTTCTCGGCAACTGACATTTCGTAGACCTTTTTATTGGGATTAATATCCATTCCCAATTGATCAATCAATTTCCCCATCTCATCTAAAATCTTTTTCCTGTTTAAAAAAGGGCTTGTTTTACGGCTGCCAGCCGCCACGTTTTCCATCGCTGAAAAAACATCGACCAGTTTATAGTGCTGGGGCAACATTCCAATCCCCAAATCCAGCGCAATCTTAGGCGAGCTGATGTTGACAAGCTGACCCTTCACTTCGATCTGTCCTTCATCTGGCATATAAATCCCGTTTAAGACGTTCATCAGTGAACTCTTACCTGCTCCATTCTCACCCAGAATAGCGTGCACTTCTCCCTTTTTTAATGAAAATTCCACATGATCCAGGGCTTTGACCTTGCCAAAAACCTTTGTGATGTTCTCCATTTTAACGACATAATCATTGTTCATGCTTTCACCTTTACTAAAAATAGCGGACAGAACCCGAAGGCTCTGTCCGTTATACCGTTTTTACTATTTTAAACTACCAACCACATTATCAACAAACCAATCCATACTTAATTGTGCTTCATCTGTCATGGTTGTTCCGGCCGGTACTTTTACGGCCCCGGTCTGGTCTTTTAATTCGCCGGCAAAGATAACCAGCTCACCAGATTTGATCGCTTTTTCAGCGGTTTCAACCATCCCTTTAGCTGTTCCCGGTGCCAGGGCTGTCAGTTCATCCAACAGGACGATTCCGTCGTTCATACCACCCCAGTACTGCTGTGATTTCCAGGTGCCGTCAATTACTGCCTGAACCGAATCGGTGTAGTGACCGCTGAAATCCCAAAGTGGAGCAGTCATATAAACTTCCGGCATGGTTGCCGCTGCGCTTAAATCATAACCAACGGATAATTTACCCGCTTCTTTAGCCGCTTCCATGGTTGCGGTTGAATCCTGGTGCTGTGCGGTTACGTCACAACCTTGTTGGATCAGGGCTTCTGCTGCCGCTTTCTCAACCGTTGGATCGTACCAGGTGTTCGTCCAGGAAACATTTACCGTTGCTGCCGGATTAACTGATTTTACCCCCAGGGCAAAAGCATTGATTCCACGGATAACCTCTGGAATCGGCATCGCCGCAACATAAGCAATTTTATTTGTTTTGGTTGTTAAGCCGGCAACAATACCTGACAGGTATCGGGGCTCTTCAATTTTTCCAAAATAAGTTCCCAAATTATCCGCGGTCATATAACCTGAACAGTGCTCAAATTTAACGTCCGGAAATTCTTTAGCCGCTTCGACCATTCCATCCATGAAACCATAGCTGGTTCCAAAAATAATAGTACAGCCCTGATCGACCATATCTCTGATGGTCGAAACCACAGCGCTTTTTTCTTCCGGTACATTTTCTTTAACAATCGTTTCGACCTTGCCACCCATGTTTTCAACCATTTTTGCCCGACCATTGTCATGAGCTTGTGACCAGCCACCATCATCGGCCGGTCCAACATAAATAAAACCAACCTTGGTAACCTCATCTTTTTTGGATGTCGATCCCGAACTGCATCCCGCAACGCTGACAACCACTAAAATCAGCGCCAGCATCAATACTCCCAATCTTTTTTTCATTCTCTTCCTCCTATTTTTGAATCTGGTTTGGAACTGTTAAGGTAAACAGTCCTACCCACGCTAATATTTTAACTAAAAAACAATTAAAATGCAATCTAAAAAAGTTGAACAAATCTGCAGTCCAGACCATGTTTTTATTGCACTCAACCCGTAAATTCGGTATTATTATAATGTGATCAGGGTGAACCAGATTCTTCACCCTGTTAATCACGTGTTATGCAACCCTTTGCTAAACGTTTAAACGACAATCAACGCTTACGAACCCCGGTAATCACTGTGATCATTTTGTATTGAAAGGAGTGTCATTTTGAAAAAAGAGAAAAAAAATAAAAAGCTGGAAACGAAAGAAGTAAAAGATTCAAAGAAAGAGTCGAAAAAGAAAAGTGCTGAAGAAAAAAAAGCAGGTAGTGTTCCTGAAACAGCTGAACCAACCCGCCCGAATCCGGTTGCCGCTGAATTAACTGTTGACCCCGCAGTCGTTAAACAACTGCTGATCGATGCTGCTGTGCTTTATCAGAATATTCTTGTTTTACCCCAGACCTTCGCGGTTAGTGAAGCTTCATACTCCTTGTATCCTTCTGAACTTAAAGCCCTTGACATGATTGGACAGTTTTCAGGTATCAATCTGACTCAATTGGCCAGTAACCTGGGTATTTCAAAAAGTGCCATTTCAAAGTGTAGCTCTAAATTACTTGATAAAGAACTGATCAGAAAAGAAAAATCTCCAGTGAATGTCCGGGAAGTCGTCTTTACCCTGACCCCGAATGGTCAAGCTGTTTTTGATCAGCTGGAGAAGGTTCAAACCAATCTCTTTGAGCCGTTTCACAAATCAATGGCTGGCTTCACCCCCCAGCAAATCAACGATCTTCACCAGATGTTTTTAATCATCCAGTCGAGCCTGACTGAGATTATTGATCGTCAAAGCTAATCAGAGCCACTTGTTTAACTGACAAGTGGCTCTATTCTTTTGACCGCTCACCTGATTTTTGGCACCCCTTTTTTCTGTTGTTAAACCCCAGCGGTCACGGCGTTATTCTGTTTAGTTTCCTGGACACCATAACTTTCCAGCAACAGACGCATTTGCTTTTCGCCTGCCGTTCCTTTTTCGATTTCATAGCTTATGACGGATATCACCGGTGAACTTTGGTCTAGTGCATTGAGAAAGGCCATGAATGTCTCATCACTTCCGGAACAGACTACTGAAAATTTGCAGGTCGTTAACAACTTACCGTCCGGGCCTGCGATTGATTTTTCATCACTCTCCATAAAGTCCTTGTCAATCTTGATGCCCAGCCGATCATCGATCTCGATCTCGGCTGAACCAAACTCCAGTGAAGTCAGGCCGACCTTTGTTGATTCTGCCATTTTTGACACCACCTCGTATATGCTGACAGTATCCAGACTTTCCGGCAGATCACGACGGGTTTCATCAAGCTGCTCACCAATTATCTTGAGCTGTTTTAAATAGCTTTCTTCCGTCATTTTATCCGGCAACTCAAGATGATAACGTTTTTTTTCTGCTAAAATCGTTTTGTTTTCCTGGTAGCGTTCAAACTCCGGAATCACCAACAAAATAACTAAAATTAAAACCAAAGCCCCTGCTACGATGCCTTTTTCGATACGGATTTTTTTGTCTTGTTGGTGCTTATGCTCTGGTTTGGAAGATTTATCGTCAAAGTTTATGGTATTATTCCGATTCACCTTTATACCTCAGCCACTTGAATACTGAATGTAAATCCCCAGATATCTTCTCCCGAATCCTGCTTATTATCAATCGGTATTTCAGCTTTTGTACCCGTATTAACCATGTTAATCTTTTCAAAAATGTCCCGATCTGCAAGTTTTTCTTTGAATTCCAATATTTCTTCCTTTTTTTGTGTTTCGCCCGAAATCACCAGCCAACCTTCCCGGAAGTCATAATTTGATAGCCGAACCCCAACTGGTAGAGCCTGTTGTATTTCGACCATCGTTTTCAGCGGCAGTTCTTTGCCATCGCAAATCGATTCCAGAAGCAACCGGCGATGTTTCAGGACCTCTTTCTGATGGGCAAGATTACTGTAAACAACTTGATCATCGGATTTGGTTTTGATGATTGCTTCCATCTGTTCGATTTCATTCTGGCAAGCATGATTCAAAACTGCCAATCCTCCATAAAAAGCCAACACAACCAGTAATAATCCGGTTATTACTAATAAAGCTTTGTTTGGTGATTGATTTTCTCGTTTCTTTTTCACCGGGACAACTGGTAGCAAGTTCATTTCACACTTCATTAAAATCCTCCTCGACCGGTGATCTGTGCATTTTTTAGCAATCCGGATAGACAGGGTGCAATTAAAGATAACTCCACCCTCGATATTTGTCCCGGAAAAGCCAGTTCCTTGCTTTCATCCAACAGACAATGAATGGGCCTGATTTCCCGGTTCAACCCGTTTTTCAGATACTCCAACACGCCACCGTGCAGGCTTTCTCCACCCATCAAATAGATATTTCCATTGTCGCCCGCTTTTTCATATCCTAACGGAAATAAAAAAAACTGCTCCGCTGCTCTGATAATTTTTTGCAAATAGGTTTCGCCATCCCACTGTTCATCCAGATCAACCCGGGAATGCTCACTCAGTGTCCCTCCCTTATAATAAAAGAACCGGGTGCACTTTTTCCCCATATCAATAATCAGTGTGGCTCCATCCCCTTCCTGATTGATCAGGCTGTCAAACGTATAAAATTGGGGAATTATTGATTTTAAAGCACAGCCACTGCTCTTGAAAATTCTTGCATACCAGGATAAAACCTTTCTTTCGACAGCAACACCGAGAACCTCCAATTTTTTTTCGTTCACACCCAAACATTCAAACCATCTGTTCTGTTCCCGGGCGACAAAATCAATCTGCCAATCTTCCAGATTTTCTGAAGTAAGCAGCTGCAGCTGCCAGAAAATCGCTTCTTTCACTTCAGCCATCTTCATAATTGGAAAGGTAAGCGCTACCACCATCATTTTTTTATCATTAATTAACAAAACCACTTCATCTTTTCGACGATACCCTTTCAAAAGAGCGCGTAAAAATTTTAAAGCCTCGGTTTTTTTTGCCGCCCCCGCCCCAGGCCTGAACTTTAACGTCGTTTTTTCGATCCGTATTGCCTCAATCTGAACCCTTCCCGAATCATCGATGACCCCAGCAACGACTTTTGTCAATGCTTCTCCCAAATCAACGACCCAGAGCTTTCTTCGCTTTTTCAAAGTTTTAAACTCCCCCCATCATTTTCCAGGAAAACTCAACAATTTTTCCCGATGGTACTGTAGCTTGCGGTTCCAATACGATTTCCCCACTAAATTTTTTCTGATTGCCGCGATAGCCACTCGTTATTTCCACATATCTCAACGTTTCTGATGTTTTAACAACTCGAATCTGATAGACTCCGCCGTTTTCATCGGAAACCACTTTGCCGGTACCCGAATAATTGACATCTCTTTCCAGCTCGGCCTGAAGCACTGCCATGGCATTTTTCCCGGTCAGAATACATAACTGATAATCCTGATTCAAGGTATTTGCCTGCAGTTCGGTAATTCCCCGGGTTAACACATAACCCGCCCCTGCTGCCAACAAAGCGATGACGACCAGAACCAGTGGGAGAATAAAACCATTCTCATTGCTGCTCAATTTTTTCATACCAATTCCACCACATTCCCATGGCCAATGATCGTTTCCCGGAAATAGACAACACCGTCAATAACCAGACTGTATTTTAAAATAATTTCCCGATCCGCTCCCAAAGTCAGTGAAAATGACTGAATATTGTCCGCAAATTGACTGTTTTCTCCGGATCCAATCAGTTTTAATCCGTATTGGGAAACCTTATAGCGTCGTAAAAATCCACTGCTGTAAAGATAATAATTATAGTACTCCGAACTTTCCAGATCCTGAAGATAAATTCGGCCATTCTTCAGGTATATTTTTTCTGAACATAAAATCTGTTTCTGAAAATATAAATTGAGATAACGTTCTGAATAGCATCTTTTCTGATTGGTTTCAGCTTTTTTGCTGATTGTATTGATGTAGATTAAACCTGACAGCAACGAACCCAGCAGCAGCGTAATCACCAGCAGCGAAGTCAGCACTTCAATCAAACTAAACCCATCAATGTTCCTAAACTTACCCTCATTCATCCTGCCTCCAGAATAACTTGATATAAAACTGCTTGTTCTGCCCCTCCGTTTTCTGATGCAAAATCTCCAGCCGATATAAACCGTTTTGGTCGTCCTGTTCCACTCCGGCCAGTTGATAATCCGGATACTTACTATTCAACGCCGCACTCACTCTTTCTGCGAGACTTTTTTCGGACTTTTCTGCGAGCCTGAGATTAATCTCATCACGGATACTATTAATCTCCAGCGACTGTTCAAAAATTTTTTTTGATACCATTTCCGTTTTAATGGCCATTCCATAAAGCCCCAGGATCATCGCCAAACCCGCTCCACACACTGCAAGTGCAATGATCGCTTCGATGAGGGTATACCCACCTTGCAAATTTTCGATTTGCCGGAACGCATCTCTGCACTTATTGTTCATCTAAATAAATCCTTCCATTTCCGACCTGAACAACAATTTTTCTGACTGCACCATCAAAACCATTCAAATAGACTGTCCCAGCCTTGGATACCGTTCCATGCTGATGGAGTACTAAACCACTGAGATCCATGTAATCTCCGGTAAAGGTCAGGGTTTTCACTGGAATATAATCCCGATGAGTGACTTCGTCTTTTGTCCAGAACACCTGCATCTCCGTTTTGCGGATGCGAACCTTGCGCGGGCAACCGTCCATAATCGCTTCATTCTGATACTCGAGCAACGCGTAAAAAATCATTTCACACTCGGCTTCATAGGCCGACTGCCTAAAAGCATTCCGGTTGGCAAAACCGGTACTGAATAGGGTGACAGTGAGTAATGACAAGACCGCAAGCGATACCAGCAATTCCAGCAAGGTAAAACCATGTGTCGACTTCAAACGCTTAGTCATTGCCTTTTTCATCATTTTTATTACCATTGCAGACGTTTTCATTATTGGCTGGTGGTATCAACTCTATGGACTGACTGCTGGTTTGCTTAAGCTGATCTTTTCCGTCGCTGCATCATAGGTAAAGCTTTTCCCCTCGCTTACTGCTTTCAGCTCGGTATTTTTAAGGTATTCCTTATCTTCCAATTCAGTCACTAATTCATTAAAAGTATCTACCCCTGCCGGCAAATCTCCTTGTTCCGCTTTATACAACTCCAGGGCGCTTTCGACAATGCGGATATTGGCATTATCCGTTTTTTCCTGCGAGTTTGCAACCACTCCGGTAAACTTTGGAATCGCTAGAGCGGCCAAGGCCCCTAAAACAGCAATCACGACGATCATTTCCAGCAGCGTAAAACCTCGAACATTGTTCGTTTTGTTAATACCCTGTTTGAAAAACGATTTGCTTTTACTTACCATTATCATTCCTCCATCTCTTTTTTGCTTGATATTACCACTCTTTGAGAATAAAAAAAAGAGTAAATATTCGGCTTATTTACTCTCCTTTTATTTTAATATCCAACGACTGACTATAAATCCCAGGCTTTTTTTAGCAGTTCAATACCCTCCCGAATCTCTTTTTCCGAGAGCGAACCATAGCCCAGCAACACCATGCTGCGATATTTTTCAGGCAGACCCTTGATAAAGTAAGGTGATACCGGGTAGACACCAACGCCTAATTTTCGAGCCTGCCGATCCATCGTTTCCTCAGACATGCCATTCTTTAACTGAACCAATAAATGATGACCGGCATTTTCCCCCGTGATCTCAATTTGATCGCCCAGTTCCTTTAATGCATTCATCAGTAAAAGACGTTTTGACTTATAAACTTTCCGCATTTTATTCACATGTTTCTCAAAAGCTCCCGATGCAATAAAAGCACCAATCATCCTTTGCTCCAGACTAGAAACCGGTGAACTGATCGCATCAGCCATTTCCAGATACGTTGTCATCAGCGCTTCAGGCAGGACCATATAACTGATTCGAAACGAGGGTGCGATCGATTTTGAAAAGGTCCCGATGTAAATCACCTTGCCATTGTTGTCAATGCTCTGCAGTGAAGGCAGGGGTTTTTCATTATAGCGGAATTCACTGTCGTAATCATCCTCAATAATATAGGTTCCCGTCTGCTGATTGGCAAAATTCAGCAAACGGATCCGGCGGTCAATCGGCATACTCATACCCAGCGGGAACTGGTGGGATGGGGTCACATAAATCGCCACATCCGAATAATCTTTGAGCGGCTCAATTTGAATCCCCTTTTCATCAATATCGACCGGAATAACCGGATTACCCATTTTTTCGAAAATATTATAGGCCTTCAGATAGACCGGATTCTCCAGCACCACCGATTTGTCCCGTCCCCACAACAAACCCAATATCTGCAGCAAATGACTGGTTCCCGATCCGATGATAATCTGGGCTTCGCTGCAGCGCACTCCCCGGGAATGATAAAGCAAATCGACTAGCGCCTTTCGCAATTCCGGTTCGCCCTGGATATCCGGCTTGTTTAACACATTGCGGTCGTATTCATTAAAGGTCGCTTTAAATATTTTACGAAACGCTTCGTAGGGAAAGATCCGCTGATCGATGGCATTGGGTGAAAAATCTATTTTAATGGTATCCGTTATTGGCGCGATCAAACTCCTTTTCTCAACTCGCTCTTTATCCTTCAATAAATAGGTTTCGATCTGGCAAACAAAATAACCACGCTTGGGGCTGGCCTCCAGATAGCCCTCCGCCACCAGTTGACCATAGGCCGCATCGACCGTATTGACACTGACCGCCAGATGACTGGCCAGGCTTCGTTTGGAAGGAAGTTTCTCGCCGTGTTTTAAATTGCCGGCGGTGATTTCCTGTTTGATAAATTGATATATTTCTACATAGAGAAAGGCACCCTTATTCTTAAATGGTATCGTAAGCATCGCATCTCCTTATCTGAGCCTGTTATTTTTTGATTAACTGAGACTTTTTATAGGTTCAATTTTATCATATAATAAGGCAAATGAAAACAAGGAGATTCCAATGCCAACAAAACAAAAGCGGGTTGCCGCTATTCATGATATTTCCTGTGTCGGCCGCTGTTCCCTGACGGTGGCCCTACCGATTATCTCTGCTGCCGGATTTGATACCAGCGTCCTGCCAACTGCGGTGCTGTCAACCCATACCGGTGGCTTTGAAGATTTTACCTACCGTGATTTAACTGATGATATCCGTCCGATTGCCGATCACTGGCAATCGCTTAATCTGGAATTTGATGCGTTGTATAGCGGCTTTTTAGGTTCATTTGAACAAATCGATCTGGTTGCCGAGCTCTTTGATACCTTCCAGACTGAACAAACCCTGATTCTGGTGGATCCGGTGATGGCCGACCACGGCGAACTTTACTCGATTTACACCCCCAAAATGGCCAGGGGCATGACCAAACTTTGTGCCAAAGCCGATATTATCGTCCCCAACCTGACCGAAGCCGCCTTCCTGCTTGATCAACCCTTTGTGGGTGAGGATTACGATCAAAACTATGTGGAGCAATTGTTAATTGGACTCTCTCAGCTAGGTTCTAAAAAAGTCGTGATCACCGGCATTTCATTTGATCCCGCAACCCTCGGCGCCGCCACCTACGACACTGAGACCAACAGCTTTGACTATGCCTTTAATGACCGGGTGTCCGACTATTTTCATGGTACCGGTGATATTTTTGGCAGCACCCTGCTGGCCGGCTTGCTAAATGACTTTAATTTAAAAGAATCCACGCAGATTGCCGTGGATTATACCAGAGAATGTATTCTAAAAACGGTTGAACTCCGTCAGGAAAAACGCTATGGCGTCTGTTTTGAGCGTGCTATTCCCTATCTGATTAAACGCCTGGGATTATAACTGCAGCAACAAACTTGCCCGCTTTTTTCGAGAGTATCATCAAGATGGATTTCAATAATGACCAGGGGGACTGCGCCACAGTCCCCCGCATTTTTTATTCTTCGCGCATTGCTTCAATTTTTTCATTGATCAGCTCATAAGAGTAGCCCCGCCCCAGCAGACTCTTCCTGATCCGGTAGCTCAACTCTTTGCCGGTTACCCCTTTATTGCGGTGGGCACGCAGATATTTTTGATAATCCCGCTCAAGCTTCTCGCTGAGCTTCTGCTTTTGATAAGCCAGCTCATCGGCTGTCAATTCCAACGGCTCTTCTTCAAATACCAGGGTCCGGATTACTTCTTGCACCATTTCGATGGGGTAACCCATTCGCCCCAGCTTATCATAAAGCTTTTTTTTCTGCTGGACTGGCGTTTGACCCTTTAATCGCAGCATATTTTTTTGAGCCACCATCTTACAACACTGATATTCCAATTCTTCGGGAAAAAGCTCTGGCAGAGCCAGTAATAAATCATCACCAATCCCACGTTTTTTTAAATCCTGAATCAACCGCCGGGAGCCATAACAAGTCAGATGGCGATTACTTTCCAAATAATTTCTCAGATAAACCGCATCATCAATATAGCGGTACTCGCCCAGCTTTTGTAGCACATCAGCGATTATTTCAGCCGCGACATTCTTTTTTTTCAGATATTCTATCATCTCACTGCTAGTGCGCGATTTATACGACAGATACGTTACCGCCAAATCCATGGCTTTTTCCCTTGTTATCATCTCGATTATTCCTCAAAAAAAATCACCAGACCAGCCGCAACAAAGCCAGTCAAAATTTTTCTGTCCTCATCACTTCTGAAACCTGGTGATTTGATCAATTTCAATTGTTTCGATTAGTTTTTTAATGCTTTCATCGCAGCTAACAATGCTGAAAAATCCATGGTCTCGGATAACGGAATCATCGTTTCGACAAATTCAAAATTCTTCTGATTCTGATTGTCACTGATGTTTTGATAAGCCTCCGTCAGCTTTTTAGCCTCATCCAGGGAAATCGCCGTGCCAATCTTTTTGCCATCCATCACAATTGTCGCCCCTTCGACATAAAGAGTAATGGCTTCGCTGTTTAACACGTTAATACAGGTTTCATAATCCATGGGATTTTCAACGCGGGACGGAACCAGCTCAAACCCGTTACCCAGGTGAAGATTATCGTAATTATAACAATCGGTAAGATCCTTTTCAATCCGTTCTACCGCCGATTTAAAGACACCGGAAGACTGCACATAACCAAGACTTTTCCCATGATAAAAAACTTCATACCCCTGAGTTTGGGCACTGACAACCCCCACCGAAGCCAAAATGAACAAAATCACGAGCGTAACAATACTGCTGCGCTGTTTTTTTCGTTTTCGTTGTTTTCGTCTTTTTTCTCTTTCAATCTTTACAGCTTCATCCATTTATTTACCTCTTGTTATTTTTCGTTACTTTTTCGTTACATAATGATACCATATCTAAATAAGTTCCGCAAGATTTTTGTGAAAAAAAGACACCGTTTTACGGTGTCTCAGACTGTCAAAAAAGATTACCCAGTACCGACAATTGTTATATCATGTTGTACGCATCGGAGCGGACACGGCATCGCCTGTCCGATTCCGCAGCGAACAACAGATTAACAATTGGTCGGTACGGTAGTTTATCGAAAACCTCAGACACCGTTTTACGGTGTCTCGCGGGTTAAACATAGTCGCCAGTACTGATGTTGAAGTAATTATTGATCGGTTGGGCTTCATCATCAACCCGTACTTCAAAATGAACATGATTCGCGGTGGACGATCCGGTCGACCCCATTCCCCCGATCCGCTGACCCTGAGTTACGGTTTGACCTTCCTCTACATCTACCGAACTAAAGTGTCCATAAAGGGTTGAAAAACCATTGCCATGATTAATGATTACACACTTGCCATAGCCCCCGTACCAGCTGGACAGGGTCACGGTTCCTGCCGCTGCGGCATAGACAGGCGTCCCTTCGCTGTTTAAGATATCAACAGCTGCCGACCGGTAATGATTGCTGTAATAGCCACCATCATAGTTTCTGAGAATTTCTCCCACCCGACCGCTAGCCGGAAGCATAAACTGCGCCTGAGGCGTCTCTTCAGCCGCCGGGGTTTCAACAACTGGGGCTTCAACCACGGGAACTTCAACCGCCGGCGCTTCAACTACCGGTTCTGCCGGACTTTCAGTTGCCGGTGGTGCAGTAGCGGGATTTTCCTCTGCTGGCGCTTCTACCACGGGAGTATCCGCCACCGGTGCTTCATCTACCGGAGGCATCTCCGGCTGGACATCCTCAGTAACAACCTCAGTCACCGGTGCTTCGATAACCGGTACCTCTGCCGCTACCGCCGGGGTTTCTGAAACTGGATTTACCGGCGCCTCTGAAGTATGACTCGCAGCCACACTGGCTGTGGTTCTCTCCGGTTCAAGGATTGGTTCTTCTTCAACTCCAACCTCAACCGAAGCGGTTTGAAGCGTATCGCTTTCCTCTAAGGATTTCTCCTGAGAAGCTGACACTTCAGCTGGTTCAACATTGTCAACCCGAGCAACCTGAACCGCCGGTTCATTATCCTTTTCCTGGCTTCTGATGGCGGTTATAACCTCAGCAACTTCTGCAGTCGTCAAAAAATCAGTCGAACGGGCCGCACGAATCTCGTAATCGCTGCCTTCCCGATTTCTTCGACCACTTTTACTGTCATTCGTCTCACTGACGGCTGCTTCCAACACCTCCAGACTATCAACATAACCAATACTGGTACCTTTGTAAATCACCTCGTAGGCCCGGGTTTGGGCATCGACTACGCCAGCGCTCACTAATACTAAAAAAGTACAAACCACTACTGCAGAGCCCTGCATTTTAAACAGTCGTCTTTTGTTTTTATTCAACGATTCCCCGTGATTGACATGTTCAATCTCCACGAATTCATCATGTTCAACTTTTTTGGTCGACCAATTAAATCGGTACTTTTTTATTCTTGCTCGGATTTTTTCAAAAAAATTCTGAGTTTTTTCCATGCCTCTCCTCCTGTTACAATTTATTTACATTTATGATACCATATGGTTTTGTATTTTACAAGTGATTTGTATGTCTAATTCTTTTTTTGTCAACATATGGTATCTTTTCATCAATCAGCACGTATTATTAATCATCAAATCGAGACTTTTAGCGCCCCTCCACTAAACCCTAACGAAAAATTCAAAAAATAAAAAAAAACAGCTTTCGCTGTTAACTTA
>CAZEBY010000007.1:0-68487 GCA_964510565.1 uncultured Lachnospiraceae bacterium
AGAAGATTGACAATACCCACCCGGCCAGCAAGGGACTCGCTGACATCTTTCATCAGATGAAAGGCCTGAGAACCGGTCAACCAATATTCGCCGTTTTGTTTGTTTCGATCCACTGCCATTTTAATATAAGGCAAAAGTTCCGGGGCATATTGAATTTCATCGATTAAAACCGGTGCAGTATATCGCTGCATAAACAGGGCCGGATCAGTCTTTGCCAGATATCGGATATCCGGATCATCCAAGGTAACGATTTTTCGATTACTTTCAGCCAGATTTTCCAGCATTGTTGATTTACCCACCTGTCTGGGCCCAGTTACCAAAAGAACCGGAAAAGTCTGAATAATGCGCTTGACCGCATCTTCCGCTGCGCGTTTAATATACATGGGTATCACCTCGTTCTTATAAATAAAAAAACCGACTAAAATAATATCTGATTTTATTTTAGTCGGATTGTTTTGTTTTGTCAAGAAATGAATAAGCAACGCTGCCCAAATTACTGCTGCTAAAATATAAGTTGATGTCAGTCACAAAAGCTGTTATTATTTTTGGTTTGTTGACAGCCCGGATGATATTTAGTATAATTCAGATTATCATAATTTCAATTATACTAATGAAGAATGAGGTGGCTGATGCAACAATTTATTGGAAGGTCTTCAGAACTAACGGTATTGTCACGTGAATACCAAAAAGATACATCATTTGTCGTGCTATACGGACGGCGTCGTGTTGGTAAAACAACATTGATTCGGGAATTTATTAAAGATAAAAAAGCACTCTATTTTTTGGCAACGGAAGAAATGGAAGCTCAAAATATGAAACGTTTTAATGACAAGTTAGCCGCATTTACTAACCAAAGTTACTTGAAAAAAGCTGTATTTAGTGATTGGGCATCTCTTTTCGAAATCTTCTCCCACTTTCAACCGAATGAAAAAAAAGTGTTGGTAATTGACGAATTTCAATATCTCGTCCAGGTCAATCCTGCTTTTTCATCAATTTTTCAGCAGATCTGGGATGAAATCATGAAAGACAATAATATTATGGTCATCCTCTGTGGCTCATTAATCAGCATGATGCAAACCCATGTATTATCTTATAACAGTCCTTTATATGGTAGAAGAACGGCCCAAATCAAATTAAAACCCATCCGCTTTTCTGAAATGGCAATGGCTTACTCCTCACTCCGATTTACAGAAATGGTCGAATTTTTTGCTGTTACTGGTGGCGTTCCAAAATACTTCGAATTTTTTGACAATGATTCCCCTTTAAACGACAATATAACCCAACACATCCTGAAAAAATCCAGTTTTCTCTATGAAGAGCCGTTTTTTCTGCTTGAAAAAGAAGTACGGGAGCCAATCAACTATTTTTCAATTATCAGAACAATTTCTGAAGGAAACCGAAAACTGTCTAAAATCGCCAGTTCGTTGGCCAAAAAAAGTAGCGACCTCTCTCCCTATCTCAACACCTTAATCGATCTGGATCTCATTGAAAAACGCGTTCCTGTCACTGAAAAACATCCAGAAAAAAGCCGTAAAGGCCTTTATTTCATTACCGATTATTTTATTAATTTCTGGTTCAATTTCGTCTATCCTTTTCGCGGCGAATTGGAACTTGACATGATGGAAACAGCCATTGATAAATTAAATCAATCTTTCATCGAAAGCTATGTGAGTTTTATATACGAAGATATCTGCCGTGATATCTTTGCAGATCTTTGCAAAGATAAAACCATCCCGTTCACACCAAGCAGAATCGGTGCTTACTGGAATAATAACATCGAAATTGACCTTGTTGCCATCAACTATTCTGACAGCATAATATTTGCCGGAGAATGCAAATATTATCAAAA
Source organism: uncultured Lachnospiraceae bacterium (assembly GCA_964510565.1). Lineage (GTDB taxonomy): Bacteria > Bacillota > Clostridia > Eubacteriales > Eubacteriaceae > Acetobacterium. The sequence continues at coordinate 1,850 of CAZEBY010000007.1, forward strand.
CAAACCGGTGTCTTTAAATGTCTATGCCGCTCTGATCGAAAAGTGTAAAATTACAGAATTTAATCATTACACCGTTTTTTATGTACTTTTCTCAATTAGTGGTTTTGACCAGCGATTAATTGATCTGGCGAAAGAAAATGACCAGCTGATTTTGGTTAATGAACGGAATCGGATTTGTTGAAAGAATAATTTAGTCACTACATCCCTTTTTTAGTGACTAAATGACCAGGGTTGTCAAGTTTAAACCCTTGCTCAGTGGGAATCCCACTCACTATATGAAACGCCCTTATCTTGGCGCACTGTCAGGCTAGATTGTCAACAGGTTCGTCGATGTGAGCCAGTATATAACTCCATGCATCTCTTAAATTTAAAACCGTTTGAATATCATCGAGCGTTACATTCGATACGTTGACTCCATTCCAGACATTCTGTGAGTGCTTTGAACTCTTGGAAATACGTCTTCATAATCCGATCACATATTTCATCTGCGATTTCTTCTTTATAAATATGAGACGTAAAGCTGCGATCTAGTGGTTACTGGCACATTTTTTAACCTGCTCAAACAATTTTTCCAATCTTATTTTGGAGGTCTTTTTAACAGATCCTAAACCTTCCTCTTGTGCTCCCACTTTCTGTTCAATCATTCGAGAACCTCCCAATAACCGGTTGTATTGGAACCAATACGAGCAATTATTTTTGCTTCTTGCAGGGTTTTCATGTTTCTTTCAATCGTTCTGACTGATTTATTCAGCTGTTTGCTAAGATCTGCCTGAGTCATGTGCTTATCTAACTTGACTAGATTAACAATGTTCTTTTGCGTGCTATTCAGCTTATAAGCAGTCTTCCCGACAGTCTTCCCGACAATCTTCCCGACATTCTCCCCGACATTCTCAATTGGAAAGCTTACCTTTAAAAAATTCGGACTAAACTTAAAAATGTTTCTATCGTACATTTTCAATATTCTTTGAACCCCTGAACCAAGTTGTTCAACAAGTTTGACGTCTTTGAACACCCGCATTAGTTCCTTATTCCGAGGTGCAGAAATACCATCAAAAAACTCAGCTTGGTTAAGCTCCTGGGGAAGACCTCCTGATGAGGTTAGAACAAACCGATCAGCAAATATTTCAAAAACTGGTGGTATTCCATTTGTATATTCATTGTGAATTATGGCATTAATAACAGCTTCCCTGAGTGCCGTTGGGTCGACAAGACGCATTTCTTTACGAACGGTGGAAGTTATTTTTGTCTTGGTAATATTTTCAATTTCCAACTTATTAAGAATACTCTCTGTAGCTTTTATCAATGAGCAATATCCGAATTCAGCATTTTCAATTAAATCAATTTTATCTGTCCCCGAATATTTAGCAACTTTCATCGAAATTCCGTTTTCGTCAGCCAGCAAATAAGCAGCATAATTAAACTTATTATCTTCTGTATATAATTCTAAATTATTCAGAAATTTATCGTTTAAATCAAACCCATTCTCTTCATAAAATATTTTAAGTTGTTTAAAAGATAGATCCTGACGTGGCGATACGAGCTGGCCTAAGGTGTTTCTAATTCGTTTTGAATACAACGAATCAATCATATCTTTGTTCATTGGTTGAACCGTTGTACCGACCCGTAGATAACAACCACTTGGAGACATTCCAAATCTTCTAATATAATAGGGTTTTTCAGAACCACTGGAGATTAATACTTTGACTATATTTTTGTCATCCATTTTTTCTGTTATCACATCAAACAAACCCATTGTTGATGGATAAATATTGTTTTTTATTCTGTCTACAATTCGCTTCTGAATGTCATCAGAATCTTCGACACCGAAAACCGTACCGTTATCGTCAATGCCAATACAAATTTCGCCGCCTTCATGATAATTTAAGAAACCGACTACTTCTTTTTCTAAACTATCATTCAAAACTCTTTTAAATTCCAAACGATTACTTTCAATCAATTTGCTCACGCTCTTTCCAGGCTCTTTTCAATTTGCAACAGGTTATCAGTTTACGTTATTTCCCACTAAGCAAGTTTATAAATTTGTGACTGGCACCAATCCTGATCTCAGTCAGTCAAGCTTTATCGCGCCAAGTAAATCAACAATATAAATAATGTCTTCTTTCTCTAAATTAGAGCTGCACGGCAAATTTACTACGTGGTCTACATATCTCCTGGCCTTATCAATTTTATATGACTGATTTTTGCGATACGGTTTTTGGTCATTGATCAGACCCCAAATCGGTCGTACCTGAACGCTACTCCTTCCCAAAAACCCGATGATTTCATCACGATTCAGCGGGTATGCCTCATGACAATAAAGCGAATAAAACCAGTAATTCGGTCTGGTATTTTCCCTAAATTCCAGCAACTCTAAACCTGGTATAGCGGTAATCTTTTGTTGATAAAGATCATAATTTGCTTTTTTAATTGCAATAAATGCTTCCAGTTGTTCCAGCTGGGCCAGACCAAGAGCTGCCTGTAAATTAGTCATCCGGTAATTGTAACCGATGGCATCATGTTCATAATACATTTCGTCCTGCTTGGCCTGGGTGGTCAGATGTTTGGACTTTCTTAATAAATCCTGATCATTGGAGACGATGGCTCCACCACCACCGGTTGTTATGATTTTATTGCCATTAAACGAAAACACACCAACATCTCCAATGGAACCGGCGTATTTACCAGCATATCGACCGCTTAAATAATATGTCCCGATGGCCTCTGCGGCGTCTTCAATCACCTTCAGGTTATACGCCATTGCAAGATCCATAATTTTTTCCATATCTGCCATATTGCCAAAAATGTGTACGACGATGATAGCTTTAATGTGTTTTCCGGTTTGATTGTTAATCAGTATTCCATTTTGAAAACGGCATTCCTGTTCACAGAAATCCCGCAACTTCTCAGGGTCCAATGTCAGAGAATCATCACAATCCATAAAGACCGGTTCTGCCCCGACATATTTTACCGGATTAACCGAGGCAATAAAGGTCAGTGCCGGTACAATGACTTCCATTTCCTTTGTTACGCCACAACACAATAAAGCGATATGCAAACCAGCGGTGCCGCTCTGGCAAGCTACCGCACCACTAACCTTTATATACGCTGCAATCAGGGTTTCAAATTGATTAATATAATCACCTGCGGATGAAACCCATTCGGTTTCGATGGCCTTGGTGACGTATTCAAGCTCTTTACCCTTTAAATTTGGGACGGATAGGGGTATGAATTTTTCTTTCATTTTTTCTCTCTTGTTAGAATTGGAATCGTGTTTTGATAATCAAAAAAATAGCTGTATTTCGATGTTCCAATGCGAAATTTTTCTGTCATCAATTTTTTTGTCATTTTAAATGGTGGGTATAAAACATTGATGAGATAATCAAATATTTTAAGAAAATCTGCATCTAAACCATGGGTATTTGAACGGAATGTATCATCTATCGTGTCCATTGTAATCTTATGCAGGTGACTCTTTTTTAGAGGATTAATAAATTTTTCTTTCTCTCGCAGATTAGTGAGATCATTGTCACCATGAAAAGAATGAATCAGACAACTATTTTTAATTTTTTTATATTGCATCCTCATTTTTTTATAAACGTTAAACTTTGTATCTCCCCCAAAACCTGGAATTAATACAAGAATGCCTGTCTCAGGATTAACTCCTTCTTCAGGCTCAGAAAAAAATGTTTAGTTTTCTTTGTGAATTTTCGTTTTAAAACTTGGATGGGCATCAATTATAATTTCGTAGTTTTTACTAATCGTCACTCTTTACTGTGCTGTATTTTAATAAGGCAACCTAAGATTATAAGTTATCTTCAGTTATCTTCAGTTATCTTCAGTTGTCTTCAGTTGTCTTCAGTTGTCTTCAGTTGTCTCTCAAAATTATTTTCTTCGCAGTATTTTTATTATCTGTCCTCACTTTAAAAAGAGGATTGATATTATCTTAATTAAGAATCTAATCCATTTGCGCACCTTTTTTCGTCATAATTTCTGCGAGAACAAAATCAATTTCATCATCGATATCAATCGACCTTTCTTTATCCATTAAATAAGCATAGCAATTTTCCCGATACAAATCCTGATATTTTAGAAAATAGTCAACTTTCGAAAGGTAAATCGCACCGTTTAAGCGGTAGTATTTCGGTAATTCCTGTCTACGGAAACTGATATCCTTTTTAATAAAACCATCAATGCACAAATCATTTGGCACTCGACCCGTATATAGAGGTGAATGATCGACCTCACACAGACTTACTACCGCATTCGCTTTTTTTACTCTCATTAATTCAATGGCTTTTCTAATATCATCACTAGTTCGTAGTGGCGAAGTGGGCTGAAGAATCATCAAACAATCGAATTCCTCACTATTTTTTTTAAGCTCAGTTAAAAGATCAATAATCACATCATTCGTTGCGACTTCATCGCCTGACAAATGTTCTGGCCTTAAAAACGGAACCTCTGCACCATATTCCATAGCTATCTTTGCATAGGCTTCACTATCGGTGGAAACGACAATTTTATCAAAGCATTGACTTTTTAAAGCTGCTTCGATCGTATAAGCCATTAATGGTTTTCCATTTAACATCTTAACATTTTTATCTCTTACTCCTTTTGATCCACTTCTGGCTGGAATAATACCAATAATTCCATTCAAAATATTCCTCCATTTTTGTTGATACTCTTTTGAAATTGGGTACTTTTACAAGTTATAAACCAATAACAGCGTTGACCTTTACACCTGCTACTTTTTTGTTGCGTGGGGGTAAGATCAACAATATACAGTATTAGCTTTTTCGCAAAACATAAGTGTATTCAATGATTTGATCTTTGGGTTTATAGTTTGCAAGCATTTCTTCAAATAGATCAAACATTATTTTACACCACTCATTTTTAACTTCAATTCGTTCTTTAAAATCAATGTTATTCGCCATTTTCACTAATGGATTAAACAGTGGTCTCAATCCGATATCCCAAATTTTACCTAAAACATCTCCATAAATAGGCTCGATACTTTCGATTTTGACCCCATCGATCGACTTTAAAAACTTCAATAATTCTTCTTCTGTTCGTAGCCCTTTCCAAGTTGAACTTCTACCTGCATCAATTATTTTATGAAACTTTTCTCCCATAAATTGTGCATAATATCTAGAAGAATTATTTGCAACATTACTATTTTTCATTTGCAAAACTATGTGACCACCAGTCTCTGTAACTCTGACTAAATCTCTAATATGATTTTCGAAATTTCCTACCCAATAGGCACTATTCGAGTAGACTAAATCAAAATAATTTGATGAAAATGGTAAGTCAAAATTATTATCGTGCACAATTAAATTTTGATAAAAATCCAACTTTTGAGCCTTCTTTATTAGGTTTTCTTTCCAATCACTTCCGTAATTATAAAATCGTTCTGGTCTTCCTACAATTTCAATTTTGTAAGAATCATCAAATTGATCAAATGCATCAAAATCATTTTCCCTTTTTCCTAATTTAACAGATTGAAACATATCAGTTTCAATCGATAATTGTCCTCCAAAAGATAAGAAAGAATAAACGCCATCACCGCACGACACATCAATACCATTTTTAAAACCATTTATATCGTTGATTGTTCTAAAATAAGATTCCGATCTTAAGGCTAATAAAATTGCATTTTCCGGTCTTAACCAAAAATGATTTAAAAATCTTTTGAAGTAATCTTTTCTATCCATTTTATCTCTCCTCTAAAATTGTGTTATTTAAAGTTAAAATTCTTTATCCAAATATTCATAAAAATCCGGTATTAAAATATATTAATCCTATAAAAAATTAGAATTGAAATCTCCTTCTGGCAAAAGCCTCATAAACCAGCATTTCAATTGAATGAGGTCTGCGATCAATATATCCAATTATTTCAAAATTATAAGAACAACATACAAAATACACATTGTTTCATTTTCCACCAGTCTTGCATAAGAAAGGTCACGTACTATCGTTTATAGTGTCTACCCAACCTTTGATTCCCAATTAATTTCTTAAAAATCGGATTATAATAACTGTTTTTTTTGCTCTATATTGTGACAATCTGAGCTTAGCAAACAGAATCTCCAATTCTTAATGTGATCAATCCATTTTTATGAGGCGATAATTTCATGTGTAAAAATTTGTGCTTATTTTTATGGATACCTAATTTTTGCAACTGCCTTTTGCGATTTCAACCACACCATAACTTATCGAATCTGTTTTAGTGAACCTTTAATTCTTCTACATTTTAGTTCCGGCCTTTAACATTTCTGATATCAAGTAACGGACATAATAAGCATGTCTCACTTGATCTTGAAGATGAATTTCTCTATAAGTCGATTCTTTTAAAATAGTCAATTATTTTATTCAAAATATTTGAGTAAGACAAATGCTTCTGCATGACAAACACCTGCCATTGTACCTCTTAACATACTATTTGCCTTAACTACTTCTTCACTTCTAGGAAACGGTCGTTCCTTTATTTCACTTTTGAAAATCTTTAGTATTTCGATTTTTTTTTCGATATAATCAGAGATATCAACAAAATAATTTGGTTGAAACACATTGATTGCGTATTCAGTCTCAGATAACACTTCCATCATCAATATTTTTTTGATATACGGATATCGAAATGTTTTTGTGCATGAATAACAAAGATCAAAAGTAACTCGATGATCAGAATGAACATCGAATCGATAAGGTAAAACAATAATTGATGGTTTTATTTTTTTTATGATCTGACTAATTTCAACGATTATCTCACTTTCCGAGTAATTATCTAAGCCCGCTGGCCTTAAATTTAAATTATAAAAACCATCTAAAGCATATGCTGTTATCATTTTTTTTATTTCTTCATCACGCATTCGAATTCTTTCAGTTGAATAGCCATAATCCTCTTTCATGTGCGTCATATTTAGAATAAAAACCTGATTACCCAATTGTTTCTGTTTAAGGATATAGCCACCAGCACCTAGGGTTTCATCGTCTGGATGTGGAGCAACGATCAAGATGACCTCCTGTTTCATAAATAATCACCCTTATGAATTGAAATCTCGTCACAATCAATAATTCTTATCAAATTCTCTCCGGTTTTTACTAAAAAGGAGCATTTAGAGTATACTTCCATAACCTTTCCTGGCTCAATATTTAAATAAGCTTCCTGATCATCCATTACAATCTCAGTATTCCAGACTTTATATTCCTTCTCTTTAAACTCAAAATGCGCTCCAACATAGGGTTTTGAAAGGCCTCTCACGAGATTATAGATGCTTCTGGCCGACATCCTAAAATCGATTTTTCCATCCTTTTTTGTTCTTTTTCGCCAGGTATTTCCAAAGCCATCAGGTTGGTCCATAAAAATAACCTCATCCCTTTCAAAAGCTTCTGTGAACTCAAGCACCTGCACTTTTGCTTTAGTGAGAATTTTATTATATAAAGTAACGGCCGTATCTTCATCCCTAATCAATATATCCTGTTGCGAAATGATCGCACCGTGATCCGCTTTTTCATCAATCATAAAAAAGCTTGATGCTGTTCTTTTTAATCCTAAGACTAACGCCCAGATAATCGGATGTCGCCCTTTATTGTTTGGCAATGCCGCCGGATGAAAACCGACGACTCCTTTCGGGGCTTTACTGATTACTTCTTGATCAATCAGTTCTGACCAACCAAAACAATAGATGATATCGGGTTTTACCGTATCAATAAAACCTTTAGTTGTTTTATTATTAATACTTTCAGTATAAAATGGTTCAATTCCATATTTTAAGCATAATGGTTGTAAACCACAAAAATCCGAATTGTATGCGCTCTCTTTCTTCGTGATTACGCCAGCAACCTTTTTTCCATTCTCCAGTAAGGTCTGAAGTAAAACATCTGAACTTTTAACACATCCAATAAATAAGATCCTCATTCTTTGCCTCCATTAAAGATCATAAAATGCCTTTTTTAAATCAATTTCTTCTCTCATCAGAAAACTTTTAACGATCTCCACAATTTCATCGCTTGTGTTCTCTTTATAGTATGGATTCGTCCCATTTATGTACTCTTGAAACTCACTACTCACAGCACGATTTATCATTTGATTTATCGCATCACAATCAGCAATACAATTTAGAACACTCTTTGCCTGAATCCGGCCTTTTTGTCGATCACCAATATTAATGGTCGGAATGCCAAACGAGGGAACTTCAATCACACCACTTGACGAATTACCAATAACAAATGAAGCAAATTTAACCGCCGACAGATACCGCTTCAAACCCAAAGAAAAAAAAGATTTCGTATGCTTATTGTCATGAACGAATTTATCAACTAAAACATTAATTACCCGGCCATCACTGTCTGCATTTGCTTTGGTAATAAGAAACTGATACTGTTTATTCAATGCGATGGCACAAAGTAATTCTTCAATCTGCTCCTCTGATGTTTTATTTTCTAATGTAACCGGATGAAAAGTCACAACTGCATACGGTTTATTTAGCTTCCAATCGATGCTTTTTTCCAGTTCTACCTTTGTCATTAAGTCTTCGTGTAATACATTTTCCACACCCAATGAACCCACATTGAACACGCGATCTGGTGCTTCTCCCAACTGGATCACGCGCCTTCTGTAATCCTCTGTGCTCGTAAAATGCAGATAACTCATTTTGGTAATTGCATGTCGTATCGCTTCATCGATTAAACCTTCAGTTGCTTCTCCTCCGCATAAATGTGCAATAGGAATGCGCTGAGTCATCGCCGCGCAGCAAACCGCCAGTGTTTCATAACGATCGCCGAGAACAAGCAGCAAATCCGGTTTGGTTCGTTCAAAGTAATCCGCAAAACTGATCATTGCCAAACCCATCGATTTAGAAATGGCAGCCGGCGAATCTGAGCTTAAAAGCATTTCGATCTTCTCGTCAATTTCAAATCCATCTGCCTCAATTTCCTTATAGGTTAAGCCAAACTCAGGCGAAAGATGGGCACCAGTTACCACAATATTCACCTGAAAAACCATTTCTTGCAGCATTTTCTGAATTACTCTTTTTAATAAACCGTATTCCGCTCTGGTTGCTGTTAAAATGCAAATCTTTTTCATATCTCGATCAGCTCGTCTTCCTCAAAGCCTCTTTTTGCTTTTTTGCCAAGTACTTCAAACCATTTCATGGGGGAAACCCCATGACCCGGGCGCTTTGTTGTGATATTGTTTTCAGTAAAAAACTCGTTTGCCTTAATTCTTCTGGATGCAACAATACTTTTTCGAACAATTTCGATATTCTTCACCTCAGATTTTGATGGTTTTTTAAGGCCATCACCAAAAGCAGCTTCTACATTGCGAATGGCCAGAATCATTTTCTTTAGTTCCTCTGGTTCCAAACTCGCTTTGTGATCGGGTCCTTCCATTGTTCGATCGAGCGTAAAGTGCTTTTCAATAATCGTTGCGCCCATAGCTATCGCTGCAATGGGGATTTCGATCCCCATGGTATGGTCGGAATATCCAATCGGTAACCCGAATTCTTGCTGCATGGTCAGCATCGCCTTTAAGTTAATCTCATCATAGGGAGCTGGGTATTCGGTGGTACAATGCAACAATGCAATTTCTCTACTGCCATACTTTTTCAGAACATCGACCGCTTCTGCTACTTCTTGTAGTGTTGCCATACCTGTGGATAAAATAACCGGTAATTGAGTTTTGGCAACTTTAATCAGATAGGGAAGATTTGTTAACTCACCTGAAGGTATTTTCCATTGGCTAATTCCCAACTGATAAAGAAAATCAATACTCTCCAAATCAAAGGGCGTCGATAAGAATTCGATTCCCAGGTCTCTGCAATGCTGTTTCAACTCAACGAACTCATTCCGCGATAATTGAAGTTTTTTCAGCATTTCCAGCTGGCTCTCAGCTTTTCCGGTGTTTTTTTCCTGATACTCCGCTTTTTTTGATTTTACCGTCACCAGTTTTTCCGCCTGATAGGTCTGAAATTTAATCGCATCTACACCTGCTTCCTTGGCGACTTCGATCATTTTTTTTGCCAGTTCAAAATCGCCATTATGATTGACACCAGCTTCGGCAATAATAAAGACACTCAATGCTTCTCCACCTTTCGACAGGGATTGCCAACAGCGACGCAATCACTTTCAATATCCTTTACAACCACACTGCCAACCCCAATTACCGTTCTTTCGCCGACACAAATACCTTGTCGGACGACACTATTTGCTCCGATGTGTGCACCCTCACCAATTGTAACATTCCCACTGAGGACAGCACCCGGTGCAATATGCGAAAAACCACCAATCCGGCAATCATGCTCTATGATACATCCAGTATTTAGTATGACACATTCATCAATTACTGCATCAGCATTTACAATGACATTTTTTCCCACAAAAGCGCCTTCTGATATTTTTGCATAATGGCTGACACTTGCCGTTTGATCAATGATAATTGGCACCTGATATTTCAGTTCTTTTACCAGTCGATATAAAGATATCCGTTTAGTTGGATTACCAATGCTTCCCATACTGATAAAGGCATGCGCATATCCCTGTGTTCTGAGTTTTTTCAAATCCTGATCCGCACCAATAATGGGATACTTTAAAATGAATTCTCCAATATTTTTTTCAATATCAATAATGCCAATTTGGTTGTAATGATTTTGGGATTCAATTGTCTCAATCACCGTTTTGCAGTGACCGCCGCCGCCAATCAATAACAATTTTTTATTCATCGGCTTCCAGCCTATTTCTCATGATTTCAAGCTCGTCCAATTCACCCATATCCAGCCAGGCCTGTTCACTGATTGGAAAAACGCCAATTTTTTCCCCCTCTTGACGATACGTTTCAATAATATCTGGAAATCCCTGCTCTTTATCTGTTTCAATTTCAGCAATGACTCGCCCATCAACTACATACATTCCGGTATTGACAAAAAAAGATATCTCCGGTTTCTCCTTCATGGCTTCAATGTTACCATTCTTGCCAATTTCTACCACCCCATAGGGAATTCGAATCCGCTTCATTGAACAAACCATGGTAATAAAATTCCCCTGTTTTTGATGAAAGCTTAAAATTTTCTGATAATCCTCGTCAATCAGAATATCACAATTGGACAAAATAAAAGTTGAATTAATTTTTTTCTTTAGAAGACTAAGGCCACCACCAGTACCAAGGGGTATCTCTTCATCGACATAATGCAAACTGAAGTCTTTATCCAGATCATTAAAATAAGCTTTTATCATATTTTTCTTGTGGTTCAAAATCAAATAAAATTCGCTGCAACCATTATCAACAAAGCGATTAATGATGTGTTCGGCAATTGGAATTTCGCCGATTGGTATCAGTGGCTTGGGTAAAATTTTAGTGTACGGATATAATCGCGACCCCAAACCACCAGCCATGATCACTACCGGAACATCGATCCTCTTCTTGGTTTTGATCACTTCATGATGGGCGAAGATAATCTCCATAACTCGATTTTTCGAATTTACGATCGGAAGAGCCTCTATTGATTGTGTTTTCATATAATTTTTAGCCCGATACTTCTCTTTTGTTGTCAGATATTTTGGCTGATAATTGGCAATTTCAGAGATCTTGGCTTCCAGGCTTCCTTTTTTTAGAATCCAGCGTCTAATATCACCATCGGTTAAGGCTGCAACTAGTCCCTGTTCGGAAACGACGAAAAGCACTTTTTTCGCAACCCGATCCAGTTGCGCCATGGCTTCAATCATACTGCAGTTTTCATTAATGAGAAAGTCTTTTATTTCCATGGCATATCCTTTCCGGCTCAAATATTATAAATATCCGCTTTATATTTACCCAAATTTCCCCTAAAAAAATCAATGGTCTCCTTTAATCCTTCGGTAAAAGAATAAGACGGTTTCCAATTGGTCAATCGCATGATCTTATCATTAGAGCCTAACAATCGATTCACTTCGCTTTTTTCCGGACGGAGTCGTTCTTCATCGCAGATGATCCGTGCTTGTGGATTAATCTGCCTGATTAATTCCTCTGCCAGTTCACCAATCGATATTTCCTGCTGAGATGCGATATTGATCTCTTCACCAATGGTTCTTTTCTCTTTGGCGATTGCTAAAAAACCCGCAACCGTATCCTTAACATAATTAAAATCCCGGGTTGGTGACAGTGCGCCAAGGTGAATTTCTTCTATACCTGAGAGTAGCTGGGTAATAATCGTTGGTATCACCGCTCTGGCCGATTGTCTTGGGCCATAGGTGTTAAACGGTCTGACAATCGAAATTGGTAAATCAAAACTGCGATAAAACGATTCCGCTAATCGATCCGCACCAATTTTTGTAGCTGAATAAGGCGATTGTCCCTGAAATGGATGGTTTTCATCAATGGGTACGTACTGGGCTGTACCATAGACTTCAGAAGTCGATGTTATCAGTATCCTTTGCGTTTCCAGTTCCCTGCCTGCTTGTAGCACATTCAGAGTTCCTTTAATATTCGTATCCACATAGGTATCCGGAGAATGATAAGAAAAGGGAATGGCAATCAGTGCTGCCAGATGATAAACCACATCGATCCCTTTCATCGCTGTTCGCACCCCATTGGGATCTCGAATATCTCCTGCAATTACTTCAATTTCATTCATGATTTCTCTAGGCAGTGTATCAAGCCATCCCCAGTTATTAAATGAATTATAGTATACAAATGCTCTGACCTTCTGTCCCTGTTTGACCAACTCCTCAACCAAATGACTACCAATAAAACCATCGGCACCGGTGACTAAAACTTTCTTCATCAATACCACCTACGCAAACTCTCTAATCACATTATCAAACACCAGCATGATCTCATTACATAAATTCATTTCGGTATACAAAAGATTAATAAATGATTCCGTTGGCTTAATTACACTTTTAATTTTTTTTAACTGGTTCTTTTCAGTCTTTATTATTTGAATGTCATTAACAAGTATACCGTATTCCACCCGATTAATCGGGAGTGCGATCATCTTAAAAAAGATGTTTTCTTCCATAGTCTTTATCTGCCTATCCATTTTCAAATGAGTCTGAAAGGCTTCCTTCTCCTGGTTCATTCGTGTCAAATCCTGTAGTTCTAAAAGACAGCTTTTTATTCCAGGTATCAAAGTCTGATATTCTTGATAAGCCCCTTTTAGCTGTTCAAGCTGGGCAAAAGTATATGATTGATCATATTTTTCAGTCAGTTTAATTTGACTAATTGGGCAATCACATACTCTCGAATCTAACAATTCCTCACCAATCAACTGGGCTAGGGTTTTGAAACTGGCTCCCTCAATTCTAGCCCCACCAATGGTGGTGTTAATCACCTTGGCTTTATACTTATCAATTGTTTGTTCCAGTTGCCTTTTCATGTTTAAAAAAGACTCGGTTGTTTTGACCTGGCTCCCATCTACCGCTTCAGTAAATACAACATCAGTTTTTAGCATAGTCTTACGCATCTCTTCAGTGAAATAATCAATCGCACTGGAATATGTTTTTTCTTCGTTAAAGGCAAGATTTTGGCCAACTAGAATGATTTGCGAAAAACCCATCCTTACCAATAATTCAAGGGTTACCACCGCAATCGACGGTGCATCACTGACCGTTTCAATTAGTTTCCCATTCACTGTCTTAAGAAAATATGCGGCTACAGTGTCCTGATTGGTGAGCATGTGGTATTTTGGACCTTGATATTGTTCTAATACCTCATACCCCACACTCGATCCAAAAATCATTGGAATTGATTTGATTCCTAAATTATTAATTTTATTAAATACCATTTGATTTTTATCTGTCGGGTCATATGTACACATAGCATCTGGCTCAATACCATTATGAATCAATGTATTAATAGCAGAACCAACTGAAAAAATATAGGCCAAACCTGCGTCTTTTATTTTTTTTAGGTTTTCAATTTCTAAATCTAACGATGGTCCTGCTGCTACAAGAATCGCTTGTTTTCCGTTAAAGAAGCTATCCTTTTCCAGTAGAATATTAGGGGTTTTAAGAACACATTTGAAATTATTGACACTATTAATTATCCAACGCTTTTTGAATGAGTAATTAGCATGTAAAACAGAACGTTGTTCTTTAACAAGACGTTTAAAATCTGCAAAAAACTTACGATGATTCTCTTTAAAAATCTGCCGATAAGTTGAAAGGTCACATATGACCAATTTTTTATATTTTGTCTGGACCGCTTTATAATAGAGCATATCTACCTGATTACCACACTGAAGGATCTGTATATTTTTATTTATGCTTTTCTTAATAACCTTATTGTCCAGATAGTGTGCAAAAATTTCCGGTGAAGGCTCAATAATAGAATAACTAACTGTTGGAAATCGTAAAAGAAAAACTTCAATATGATATCCTAATCCAAGTCCATAAAAAACGACATGTGTCTGCTCATCGATTTTTTCATCATCCGCTAACTTATCAATAATGGCCTCGGCCTCGCGAATTGGGTTGTATTTGCTATGTAAGTATACTGTCTTTTCATCTTTTTCATACCTTAAAGTAAGATGACCATCTTTTGCATTCTCTAAAAAAAACGAAGCTTTTCCTTCCAATTCTTCCCATTTTTTTACACATTGATAGATACTTGGGTATTCTTCTCTTAAAAATAGAATATTATCAGCTAACATGTTCTCCTCCTGAAGGTACTAAAAATCTTAGTTTTTCCTTAGCTATTTCTAGGATTGGGAGAATTTCATAAAGGATTATATCACCGATCAAAACATGATCCCGATTGACCATGGCTTGTTCAAGATCTGGCAACTGCACCTTCACTTCTTTCATAATCTGTACATATTCGTTCCAGAAAACGTAGTTGGAAAGTTTCAGATTAAGCTGATCAATTTTGTCAATCCGACTCATAGCATCTAATAACCACTCTATTCCTTCAAAAAGATCGGCCAATTGATTCCAAGTTTCCTGACCTGGTGACTGATAGAAACCTTCTGCTAAAGGTTTAAGCAATAAAATAGCATTACCGATATAGTCAAACGCAGCTTCAAGAGTTTCTTCAATCAACGGGTTCCGTTTTTGAGTTTCAACAACAATTTCCTGGATTGTTTCGATTTGTTCGTTTAAATAGATTTCATAATCTTTATATATTGGTATCCCATCTATAACAAGATGAGTTAATTTGGTACCATTCTGTTCCAATACACGATGAATCGTTGTTAAAACATCACTGATTGCACTTTCTATATTTTCAAATTCCTTAGTTATGTTATTAATGATAAGTTTCATTTAATTTCCCACTCTCTAATTTTTTAGTTGCAGAACAGCCATATAGCTATTATCGACAATTACCTCTCGTCTTTAAGTGTACTAGAATCATAATTTAAGTATAATTGGAATCGGATTTTTTGTAAAGGAAAGCTTCTATTTTTATGCGTAAAAAAACCACCCGAAGGTGGTTTTAAAAAAAACTGATTATTGTAATAATTGAAGAACACCTTGTGGTTGTTGATTTGCTTGCGCCAACATCGATTGAGCAGCTTGTGCCAAGATATTGTTCTTAGTGAATTCCATCATCTCTTTTGCCATATCAACATCGCGGATACGAGATTCAGCAGAACTCAAATTTTCAGAAGATGTGCCTAAGTTGTTGATAGTATGTTCCAAACGGTTTTGTATTGACCCTAGTTTTGCACGTTCTGATGACACATTCGCAATTGCATCATCGATGGTTGTAATTGCAGCAGTTGCTTTATCCGCAGTTGAAAGATCCAAATCATTTACCTTTAGTGATTTGGCACTCATATCTTCAAGACCCATCGACATCGATTGACCTGAATTCGCACCAATTTGAAAGTCCAACTCGTTTCTTGTGACCGAAATTCCGATATCTGTAGCTGTAGATGCCTTAACAGTAAACTCCATGCCTTTTAAACCGCCATTTGTTATTGTTACTGTTTTTCCATCAGCGGTAAAAGATCCAACACCAGATATATATGCATCTCTTCCTTGAGTAGTTATTGCACCACCACCCAAGAAATCTGCTAAGCCTGAACCAGTTCCGGTAATAATAACTTCACCTTTTGTTCCAAAATCATTCGCGGTTACTACTAAACGCGTTCCACTTGCTCTTGCTGTTACCCCAGTATTTTCCGCGCCATTAATAGCATCAACAACATTAGCAATTGTATATGTACCTGCTGAGAAATCGATTGACACATCATTTATAACTAAAGTTGAGTCTGCTGCAAGCACTCCAGAGAATGTTGCCGATCCAGCCACTTCTTCTTGTAAAGCTCCACTCACAACAGAAATAGTATAATCTCCTGGTAAAATTGTGCTACTTAACGAAGATTTCACTTCAATGTTAGTAGTTCCACCTGATTGAGATACTTTTGTACCATAGTCACCATTTAATAATTTTTTTGTATTGAATTCAGTGTCTGTCGAAATTCTTGTAATTTCTTGATTCAATTGATCAATTTCTTTTTGAATTTCTCCACGATCTGCTGTTGTATTAGTATCGTTCGAAGACTGAACCGCCAATTCTCTCATTCTCTGTAAAATCGAATGAGTTTCATTTAAAGCACCTTCAGCGGTTTTGATTAAAGAAATCGCATCATTTGCATTACTTGTTGACTGATCTAAGCCTCTAATTTGCCCACGCATTTTTTCTGAAATTGCCAACCCGGCAGCATTGTCACCAGCGCGGTTGATTTTTAAACCGGAAGACAGTTTTTCCAAAGACTTGGCTGTCGTTGCCTGATTTGCAGATAATTTGTTATACGTATTCAACGCTGTAATATTATGGTTGATTCTCATTTTTTTGTTCCTCCATTTTGTATTAGCCGTTACCCTGGCTTGGGAAATTGGGATGCTTTCCTACGTACGCTAGGTCAGCCAAATTGTTAAGCTTGATTCGCTCTTGCTATTAATATCGACGGGACTGCCGTTTACTTTAGCAGTTTTTTGATTCTTATTTAAAAATCTTTTGCGTTCGTCGTTTTTAATAACCTTTCGCTCTCACTTAACCTTATTCTCTGTTGTTCTTATTATCGTCAAATTATTATTTAGCTTTAGCATTTTTCTCAAAAAAATATTTTACACGGAAAATTTTTTCGGTTATCTCCAAAAATAAAAAGAGGCCGCTCTTTCCTGCACCCTAGGATTAACTGCTCGGCTACAAGAAAAATCGTCCTCTTCTGCTTTATACGTTTTAAACTTTCTGATCCAGCTTTGCACCATTGCCGCCTTCCGGTTCAAAACCAAAAACCGGTTCATAGTTGGGATCGGCACTGCGGGGAACATAAATGGGCCCGCCGACGTATTTGATGATGACTTGGGGACGTTGGGTAATTTTTAACTCAATGTCCGGCAGGATCAATTGCATATTGGCCGTATTGGCGCTCGGCTGAACGCCTGTATTGCCGGTCTCGACCGGAATCACCATGCTGGCCGAAACGGCACTTCCCTGGTTGACTGGTGACGCCATCAGACTGGCCATTTCGTCGATCCCGCGGGATAAATGTTTGAAATGAATGGGCTTGGCCTGGCCATCTTCCATGGTTACTTCCAGCTCCAGCTTGCCGTCATTGCCGACTTTGGCGGTGGCCGTATAAGTCGAGTTGTCCCACTGATAATCAGAACTGGGTTCAAAGGTATCATTCAGAGCAATCCGGATCGGCTTTATTGGTTCCTGGTTGACGCCTTCGTTACTGTCATTTCTGACACTCTGGTTATGGACCGCCGACAATTGAAGGGGTTCTTTTTTCACATATTCTAATTTGATTGGGACTGTTTCAATGGTAATCAGTTGTTCCATTTCCTTCTTCTGCTCCTTTCCTGAGAATTTTGCGGGATTTTGCTTGTAAAAATTTAAGTCATATAATCAAAAACCGATTGCTGCACGACACTCTGGCCCATCTGCAAAGCCGCCTGATAGGCGACCTTCTGGCTCTGAAACGCAATATAGGTATAGGCGGCATCGACTCCCTCGACGGAGGTCTGACGTTCCTGTAAATTAAAATTCTGGGTTTCGTAGCGGCTGGTCATAAATTCCAGGTACTTGGTTTTGGCCCCAATTTCAGTCGTTGCTTGGTAGGTCTTGAGACTGTTTTCCTTGAAAAAGCCATACAGGTTGTCACCCTTATCAAAAGAATATTCCCCAGCCGGCTTTTCAAATTCGGTCGCAATTCGGCCTAACAGATCATACAGATTATTTGAAACGGTTTCGCCTGGAATTTTGGTTGAATTGGTGCCATTGCCAACGAATTGAATACCAGGAAGTGAATAATTAAAGACGGTATTGCGATCGACTTCACCCGTCCCTTGGTCAAAGGATACCCCTAAACCGATATCGACATAGAGGGAATCCTCTTTTAATGCGGCAACCAATTCTTTTTCGGCAGCTGTCCCTTCATTTAGATCATCGAGATTTTTGCCATTGTACTGGAGTTTTCCGGCTACAACAGTGAAAGGCTTTTCATTATTGCTGCCGCCAAAAAGGTACATCCCGGTGGTGTTGGTATTAAGGGTTTCGAGTAGCTGGTTTTGAATCGTTCGGATTTCTGAGGCGATGATCTTGCGATCCTCTTCACTTTGAGTCCCGTTCATCCCCTGCAAAATTTTATCCGACGCTTCAGCCAGGGACGATTCAATTTGACCCAAGGTACTTTCCGAGTTGGTCAGAAAGTCATCGGCATGGCGAATATTATCCTGATAGCCTTCCAGCTTCGACAGATTCCGTCTGATCTGATAGCCTTTGACAGCTGAAGAGACATCCTCGGAGGTGCGGGCATACTTTCTGCCGGTTGCCACTTGGGTATTGAGTTTATCCAGATCTGACGAAATAGTATTCAAGTTGGTTGAATATTTTGACGTCATCATTCGATATGTAATTCTCATTTTTTACACGTCCTTCCTGTTTGCGTTAATAAAGCAAGCGCAACCCTATACACCCATCTTATTGATGATATTATCGAGGTTCTCGTCCAATACGTTAAAATAGCGCATTGCGGCGTTGTACACTTTTTGAAAAGCTGACAGGTTGACACCTTCTTCATTAAGTGATACTCCCGAGACCGAATCGCTGGCATCGGAAACGGTTTGAAACACGTTGGTTGCCGTGCTGGAATAATTGGTATACAATTCAACATCAGTGGCGACTTCGCTGACGGTGCTGGTCATATACTCGTTAAAGGTTCCGTTTAAGATGGTATTGCCTGTAGTATCCTTAAAATCAATCTTCGCTGTCATTTTATCAATCAGACGCAGGATATTATCGGCACTGGCTGGCGTTGCCTGATAGTCCGCGGTTGGTGGCGGATCAATGACCGGATTTTTGGTTGTATTGATGTAAGACGGATTTTTTAACCAGGCCGTTGAAACCTGGATATTTTTGGCGGTAATATTGGTTGTTGCTGTTCCCGAAGAATCGGTGAAAAGCGGCAGTTCGGTTGTCGCACCGGTGATACTGCTGTTGATGGCATTTAATTCGGTGGCAAACTGATTGGCGAAAATATCCATTTTCGTGGCATAGTAGTAAATCCCTTTGGAATCACTTTCTCCGACCGCAGTATCGGCAAAACTGCCTTTACCATTGATGATGTTTATGTAACCGCGCAGGGAACCATCTTTCACATTGCTGTTAACATCGGTTCTTTCGACGCCGGTGGTGTCCTTAATTTTAAGCTGCACGTTTAACGGATCAGATTTGTCGAGGCTCATTTCGGAATAACTGCCATTATCAACCAGCATGATGTCTTCCCCACCGCTCTGGTTTTTAATTTTAATACTGTAATGGGGTATCGAAAGGTTTTCGGTGATGACATCGGCCGGCGCCGTGCTCACTTCAATATTGGCGATCCCGGACAGTTTATCGATCAGCAGATTTCGCTGGTCATAAAGCTCATTGGGGGTATTGCCGTAGATTTCTTCCCGTTGAATTTGTTTATTTAAGCTGGCAATGTTCTTGACATAGGTATTAAACTCACTGCCGACCACCACCTCCAGATTTTCGGTCTGCTCCGTTCTGACTTCTTCAAGTTGGATGGCGTACATGTTAATGGTCTGGGTTACTTTTTCGGATGCCGAGCGGACCACCTGGGCGATGTCGGAGCTGGTCGGGGTCTGGGACAAACTCTGGAGATCGTTAACAAAGCTGGACAGTTCGCCTTGCAGCGCCTCGGTTGAGGCTTCATCAAAAACGTCTTCCAGGTTGGATAACCCTTTTACCATCGTTTCGTAGCGATTGGCTTCGGCATTTTGGGATCGATATCGGGCATCAATGTAAGGATCTCTGAGCTGCGTGGTTCTGACTGCTTTCGCACCGATCCCCGTTGTGATGACTGGAGTGGCAAATTTTTCAATTTTGCCGCTGGTGGTCACCGAAACGATATCAACCCGCTGACGGGTATAGCCTTCGGTATTGACATTGGAAATATTATTACCAACAATATTAATGCTCGCCTGACTGGCCTCCATGGACCGACTGGCAACGTTATATGATACAAATGTTGAAGCCATTGGTTTTCTCCTTTTACTCTAAACCCTGTTATTCCGGTAAACTAAATACTCTTTTCAAAGGCGGAGGGAATCTTCACGGGGCTGTCATTTTTGCCGTCTTCCCCATAGGTTATTTTATCCTGTTTTGCTTTAAATTGAGCCATTTTTTTGTTGACCTCATGTAATTTTGTCTGGAGCAGGGTCTGGCATTTATCTTTATAAAAGGTCAGTTCTCGGGAAACCTCTTTAAACTCAAATAACAAAGCCTCAAATCGGCTTTGTTCACTTTCGGGAAATTGCTTCATGACTTCGGACAGGCTATTGCCGCTGACACCCAGTTTTTCCATGTACCCGGCCACTTCCTGATCAAAGTTCTTTATCTGATAGAGAAAAATCTGCTGGTGATTGAGGTTATCATTTAACTCTTCGATACTGTTGCTCTGAATCAGCATCAGTTCATCCTTAAGTTTAGGGATAGTCTCACGATGAAGCTTAATAACCCCGAAAAGATAGTTATAAAAACGATCGAGTGTTTCTTGATATTCTGTTGTTTCAAGCATATTAAACCTCCTCGCATGAGGTTCCCGACTGACTGACAAGTCGGGAACTTATTTTAGAATAGCACTCACCAGATCGCCGGTGGGGACGTGATAGGTACCGTTTTGAACGGCTGCTTTAAGCTCACTTAAGCGGTCGGAATCTTTGACGGTGACGTCATAAAGAATCGCTGATTTGGCGGTGGCAACCCGGCTATCGTCAAAGGATGCACTGCGGCTGGTGGAAATAGCGGCGCTGTCGGTTTTGGCAACTGGACTTTTCTTGTTTTCAGCATTCACCCGACGGGTTGATTCGGTGGCGGTATCCTGGCCGATCTTGGCTTGAACAGCGGGATTATTGCCTAATGATATTTTCATAACTAAACCTCCTTATAAGGATTTCTATTTTTATGATAATTTTTAAGAATAATTAAGATCTTTTGTCTCTTGATATACATATCGTCATTATAAAAGAAAACTTTAGCAAAAGAAAGAAAAATAATGATGGCGAGAGGAAAATAAAATCCAGACAGCCGGCTTAAGTGTTGGTGTCTGGATTAGGGGAGATGTGGGGGCGGGCGAGCAATGCTCGCCCCTACGGGATGAGGTATTACGTTAGTGTTTTATTGTATTGGTGTCGGGTTCGTAGGGGCGGGTAGTACCCGCCCGGAGCGCGACCTTATTTCGACAAAAATCGGATGATTTCGTCGGCGATGCGGTCAAGCGGCAATTGTTTATCGACGGCGCCGATGTTGTAGGCGACCATTGGCATGCCGTAGACCACCGAGGATTTTTCATCCTGACCGATGGTGTAGGCGCCGGTTTTTTTCATTTTTAACAGGCCATTGGCGCCGTCTCGTCCCATGCCGGTGAGGATCACACCAACGGACTGTTTGCCGGCCACCGCGGCCACTGAGTCAAACAGCACGTCTACCGAAGGACAATGACCGCTGACCTTTTCTTCCTGGGTACATTTGACAATAAAGCCGGGTCCGCGTTTAACCAGGCGCATCTGGAAATTACCGGGGGCGATCAAAACCCGACCGGGTCTTAAGGCGTCGCCGTCTTCGGCTTCCTTGACTTCCAGCTCGCAGGTGTTGTTGAGACGTTCGGCATAAAGCTTGGTAAACACCGGCGGCATATGCTGAACGATGATAATCGGCGGCATATCCCGGGGCAGGCTGGAGATCACGGTATGGATCGCATCGGTTCCGCCGGTGGAGGCGCCAATGGCGATGATCTTGCTGCTCGTATCAATCCCCTGACTGGTAACCGGATGGCTGGGGGTGTAATCACTTTTACGGTTACCAACCTTGGCAGTCGAGGCGATCTTAATTTTGATGATCAGCTCGTTGACAAAAGAAGCCATCCCACCGGGCCGGGTGACATTGGGTTTGGTGACAAATTCAACCGCACCGGCATCGAGGGCATCGAGAACATTCTTGCCAACCGAGCTGACGACAATGACCGGCAAGGGATATTGGGGCATCAACTTTTTTAAAAATTCGATGCCATTCATCTTGGGCATTTCGACATCAAGGGTTAAAACGTCGGGTTTGAGTTTGATGATCAGGTCTCTGGCCATGTAGGGGTCAGTTGCTGTGCCAACCACTTCGATGTCCGGATCTTTCGATATTTCCCTCGATAGAGACTCACGAAAGACCAGGGAATCGTCTACGATCAGCACCTTAATTCTTTGCTTAAGTCTCATCACGGCTCCTCCATTTATTTTTCTTCAAGCAATTCTTCAATCACTTCAATTTGTTCATTCTTCAGTAAGCGTTCGCAGTCCAATAATAACTGAACCTTGCCGCCAGCTTTACCAATCCCTTTCATAAAGCGGTTTTCGAAGCCGGTTTTGTTGGATGGCGGTGGCGCTATTTCCTCATCGTCAATGGTCAGCACTTCTTCGACATTATCGACAATCAGTCCCACCGACACCGCTTCGATATCAATGACGACAATACAGGTACGGTCATTATAATCGACCGGTTCCTTGCCAAACTGCAGCCGGACATCAAGCACCGGAATAATTTTGCCACGCAGATTGATAATCCCCTTGATATAGGTTGGGACTTCCGGGACTTTGGTAATGGACTGCATGCCGATAATTTCTGTTACATATTTTATTTCAATGCCAAATACTTCATCTTCTAAGGAAAAGGTTAGAAATCTACCGTGCTGGGTATCTTCTTCCAGATTGTAATTATCTACAACATTCTCTGCCATAATAAATCTCCTCTTAAAATATTTTTTAAAGTTTTCGTTGTAACCATTATACTTGAAACGCCTAAAAAGGTACACCCTAATTTATCCATCTCGGTGACAAAATTCCTGTTATTTTTTTTACCCTGATTTAGTCGATTTAAACCATCATAATATTTTATACAAAAAAGCTGGGCATTTCTGCTCAGCGTTCGGCATTATTATTTGGGATTGTGTTTTTGACGATCTTCTTTTCTTAGAATTCCTCAATGCGCCGATTCAGGGACTGAATCTTCATGATCCCGGTGTTCAGATCGAAGTACTGGGTTCGACCAAAATTGAGCCCGGTATCCTCGGCCAGAATCGGGATCCGCAATTGGCTTAATACCTGCTTGACACAGAAAATATTGCGCTCGCCGATCGCCCCCAGCTTGCTGCCAGGCTGTACCTCGAACATTTGCGCCCCACCGGCAATTTTGGCGACTATCCGGTTATTTCCGACTCCGGCCCGTTTCATTTCATCAACCAGATCAACGATCGCCGTATCGGCAAACTTTTTTCGGTTAAAATCTTTGCTGGAAAAACTTGTGCTGTCCGGCAGCATTATATGTGACAGGCCTCCGACCTTGCTCACCTTGTCATATAAGCATACTCCGACACAAGAACCCAAAGCATAGGTGACCAATACTTCCGGACCCTTGGCTAATTTATAATCCGATATTCCAATTACAATCGATTGACTCATATTTCCAGCCCTAGTTTTTGCATAATGGTTTTTAAGGTATTAATTTCGGCGAACATGATCATATTGCTTTTTAAGTCATTCGTTTCGCCTTCAAAATTTTCTTCAATAAACATTAATTTGTCACCAATTGCACCAAATTCAATAATCGGCACACTCATCAGCGCCCCCACCATATCGATGGCCACATAGGGAACTGAAACTTCAATGCCCAGTCCGGTTAAGGCCGAGATCGCATTGACATAGGATGAGGCCAGAATATTACCGATCTCCTTGATGCCGGAAATCTTCATTTCACTAAGACCCTCTTCACCGTCATCCTCGCCGATTAAAATATCCATAATGCTTTTGGCATCCTCAACATTGAGCAGAAACATGATCATCCCATGGGCATCGCCACTGAAATTGACCAGCACGGCCACGGTCATGGTTTCGGCGCCACCAAGATTGGCAACGGCCTCGTCAAAACCGGTAATCCGCACCGAGGGTACACTCATATCGACTTTTTCATCGAGGATGGTGGCCAGGGCAGTGGCCGCATTACCGGCCCCGATGTTTCCGATTTCCCGGAGCATATCAATTTGCATTTCATTTAGTTCATCATAGTTCTCGAACAAATTCTTACCTCTTTCTCCTAATCTCTTTGCTTATTTTACAGCATTCCGTTGACTATATCGTCATCATGCCAATATATTTTACAATGCTCCAAGCAATCATATTCAAACGAAAATGGCATCTCGCCAAAATAGATTCGGGTACCCCGATAAAGCTTACGTTTCGCTGATACCGATCCATAATAGCTGATGCTGACCTTCTTCTGTACATAAGCAATGGCTTTTTCAATCTCATCGAGCTCTTTTTTGAGCAACAGCACCTGTTGATCAATCTGTTTTTTGAGCTTTCCGATCTGTTCCATCGCCGGGCTGTTATGAGTACGACTGAGCAGATCCTTTTTTTCCTGTGCCAGTAACAGATCATTGATCTGGGCGACTTTTTCATTGATCTCGGTCAGTTGCTGCCAAGTTACGGCTTCTTTGCTTCGAAGTCGGTCAATTTCCGCCTGATCAATGATTTTATCCCCCAGGATCCGAATAATCGTGGGATGTTCGCGGTCGTTGCCAATCGTACGGGCCACCAGCTCACCCTTTAACTGAATTTCGCCGCCAACAATCAGTTCCTTGTTGCCGGCCAGATAAATATTGCCATTACAGGTGATTTTGCCATCGATGATGTAGTCGACCGTAATGTCACCCGCGACCTGTAAGCTCGCATTTTCAATATAATTGCAGCGGAGGTCTTTGCCAACAATCACATGCCCGGTATCGCCACCATAAATGCCTTTGGCAATGACGACATCGCCGGCCGCTTCAATTCTGGCATCCTCGACAACCCCCTTAATGATCAGGTTACCGCCGGCTTTGACGGAAAACCCGCTGCTGACATCACCGTCGATGGTCACATCGCCGGGAAAATTGATGTTGCCGGTCGAAAAATCAATGTTTTTATGAATGTGCATCATCTCATCGATGTTGATAAGATTAATAAATTTGACCATACCATCGCAATCGGCCAACAGTTTTGATTCATCCTCTGACAGACTGGTGTTCTTGCCGGCTGGCACAACGGCCTTTTTTCCTTTAAAAGCAGGAATCGGCTGCCCGTAAATGTCCGTTCCGTCGATCCCCGCTGTTTCTTTGGTGATCTCGCATAAAACCTGCCCCTTTTTGACCATCTGAAAGTAATCGAGATTTTTATAGTCGATCGTTTCATCTTCTTTGTATTCCGGCTTATAGTCAGCATCCTTTTTGACCAGCAAGGTAACCACCCCATCCTGTCCGTCGATCGGTTCGGTGGCTTCGGCCACTTTGATGCGGATATTGAAAATCGGCCGCTGAGCCAGCTTTTCGACGGCAGAATCGATGATTCCATACTTAATCTGTTCGGCTGCCAATGCCCCAAGCAGCTCTTCTCTGGTAAAAACGGTGCTGCCTTGTTCCTGTTTTTCCAGTTTGATGAAGCCCTGTTTTTTATCATCACTGACACTGACTTCGATCAATGCGGCATGCTCTGTTTTTGCATTCTCCTCACTCATAATCCATCCCCTTTTCCATAAACGTTTTCTGGTACAAGTCTTCTCTAAGTACGACTATCTCAACTGATTAACCGTTTTTTCCATTTCATCAGTGGATTGCAATATTCTGGAATTAAACGAAAAAGCGCTGTTCGCTTTGAGCACCTTGACCATTTCCGTGGCCGAATCAGTGGCTGAAGATTCAATATAGCCGGTGCGAATCATGCTGATATTGTCCACCTGAGCTGGCCCCGAGACCGCCGTTTCAGCAAACTGGTTGCTGCCTAATAACTGCAGACCATAGCGATTGGCAAATGAAAAGACCCCGACTAATTCACTGTCAAAACCATCGGTGACATTCAGCGGGTTACCATCCTTACCAAGGATATAGTCGCCGGCGATATTAACCAGAAACTGCTGATCGCCTTCGACACTGATCTGAAACACACCATCTCTGGTGTAAGTAGTGGTATTGGTCTCTTTATCCAGGATGCCAAAGAAGCCATCGCCAACAATGGCACAATCCAATTCGCGTCTGGTCGGTTCCAGTTCACCCTGGGTGAAATCGATACCAACTTTTTGCACCTTGGCGCCGTGCCCGGTACTGATCTGGGTTCCCGCGCCGCCATCGATATTTTCATATAACAATGATGCAAAAGCCGTCACCTGCGGTTTAAACCCCAGGGTATTGATATTGGCCACATTGTTACCGATGATGTTCAGGGTATTTTGCTGGGCCATCATCCCGAGTTTTGCTGCGTAAAATCCTCTAATCATCTTTGTTTCCTCCTTTATCCCTTTCTCAGGCGTCAGCCTATCTGGTTGATCTCGCAATATACGGCTGATTCACCTGGTTTATCCAGTATTATCCGACTCGTCCGATGGTGTTAGATGCGATTTCGCTGATCTTATCAAATATTTTAAGCATCTGAGTACATGAGGTAAAATTATTTTGCCGGGCGATCATATCACTCATTTCTTTGGTCATGTCGACATTTGACTCTTCGATGCTGCCCTGCAGAACAAAATACGCACCATTCTGGACGGCTTGAAAACCATTGGCTGCCTGGTAAAAGCCTTCACCCACCGGAATCAGATCTTCCCGATTGACGACCGTGGAAATATTTAGCGTGGCTACCTCGGCACCATTTTGAACGATGGCGCCTGACGGTTCCACCTTAAAGTCACTGCCGGCCAGCTGGATCGGTTGGCCAGCCGGGTTTAACACCTGACCAACCCCGGGTAGAATCAAAAATCCCTGGGCATCCAGTTCAAACTGGCCGTTACGGGTCAGCACCTGACCAAAATTAGCATTCTGAATCACGAAGAAGCCCTGGCCCTGAATGGCCATATCGAGACTGCGGTTGGTTTTTTCAAACCCACCCTGGGTAAAATCGATAAACTGTTCGTCATTGACCGTTATATAAGCCCCCGGTCCAATATCGGCCTGGGCTATTTTAGGGTCGGTACTCATTCTTGAGACCATATATTCGGCGAAGGTTGACTGCACTGTCGATTGACTTTTGTAACCAGCCGTGGTGACATTGGCGACATTCTGAGCCAATACGTTGATGGCTTTTTGTCCTGTCAGCATGCCGGCAGCAGCAGCATATGATCCGCGATCCATGATAATCCCTCCTGTTTAATCATTCTTTTAATCAATCATTCACTTAATAATTCTTTAAGCGATTTCTCATTTTTATCATCGCCTGAGAGTGTATCTGGGACACCCGTGACTCGGTCACTCCCAGCACCTCGGCAATTTCTTTCAGTTTCAGATTTTCGTAGTAGTAAAGCGAGACCACCAACCGCTCTTTTTCTTTTAACTGGTCGATCGCTTCGCCCAGTTTTATTTTCAATTCTTCAAAAAGAATCGTGGATTCCGGCGAGTCGTCGGCCCGTTCTTCGGTGATCAGCGGAGAGACTTCCATCATTTTTTCATTAATGGCCTCTTCATAGGACAAAACAATCGAATTATGCCGCTGCTGCAGAATCTTCTGCAGATTGGCCTCGGAGATTCCCATCTTGGCCGCAATTTCGGCCTCGCTCGGCTCCCGTTCCAATGCGGCATAGAGCTCACCATAGGTTTCTTCCAGCACCCGGGATAGGCTGCGCTGGCTCCGCGGCACCCAGTCCTGTTTACGCATAAAATCGATGACCGCCCCACGAATCTTCAGGGTGGCAAAGGTTTCAAACTTATTACCCAGTTCCGGGTCAAATTTTTCTACCGCATCGATCAGAACGATCATCCCCTGATTAACCATATCATCGAGCTGTCCAAAATTGTTATAGCTCCCCTTAAATCTTAACACAATTTTCTTAACCAGACCAGTATATTGCAGGACAATTTCGTTACGGAGCTCGGTAGTGGGCTGTTCCCGATACAATTGCCAGAGTGCCATCGTCTTTTCATCGGTACTCTTTTCTGCCGCTGCCTTTTCCCCAGGGTACTCGACCTGATTTTCAGGTGATGGGCTAATGACAATGTCTTCCATTGTGTTTTCTTCGCTATTTATTTCTGCACTATTCATTCTGACACTCCTTATTCTTTAAGGCCTGGCGTGGATCAGTTTTCCAGCTTAATCATGCCAATCACTTGAATCTGGATATTTGTATCTATTTCATTAAACGACAAGACGGTTAAATCAGCCATAAACTGTTCAATCAGGCGCTTGAAATAAATACGCACAATGGGGGAGGTAAGAATAATCGAGTGATCGATTATTTCTCTGAGCCTTTCGATTTGCTCGGTGACTTTTTCAACAATCGTCTGGACGATTTGAGGATCAATGGCCAGATAGGTGCCATGTTCATTTTTCTTGGCTGAATTCAGGATGATATTCTCAATTTCCTGATCCAGCGCGATGACCTTGATGCTGTTACCATCCGTATATTTTCTGGTAATGGTCCGTTTTAATTTCTGTCTGACGTATTCCGTCAGCATATCGGTATCTTTGATGCTGATGCCGTGATCGCCGAGGGTTTCCAGAATACTTTCGAGATCCCGAATGGGAATCCCTTCATTTAAGAGGTTGATCAGGATTTTCTGGAAATCGGCAATGGAAATAATATTGGGGATAACATCGTCAACAATCGCCGGATTGGATTTGGAAACATTCTCAAGCAACGTGTTGATATCCTGACGACTTAACAGTTCGTGCATATGCTTTTTAACGACCTCAGTCATATGGGTAACAATCACCGACAGGGCATCGATGACAGTATAACCGAAAACCTCAGCCAATTCTTTTTCATTTTCGGTGATCCATTTTCCTTTAATACCGTAGGCTGGTTCAATCGTTTCAATCCCGTCGATCGGTTCGCTGGTATTGGTCGGATCCAGAGCCAGATAATACCCGACCAGGACTTCGCCTTTAGCGACTTCTTCACCTTTAATTTTGATGATATACTGATTGGGATTAATCAGGCCATTATCTCGTAAGCGGACAGTCGGGATCACTACCCCCATGTCCATCGCAAACTGTTTTCTGAAAATGACAATCCGGTCGATAAAATTCCCGGCGCTGCCTTCATCGACCATCGGCAGCAGCGAATAGCCAAATTCCATTTCGATCGGTTCGACCCCGATAATGTTATAGACATTGTCAATATTCCGGTAAAAGTCAACCTCGCTGCTTTCTTCCTGGATCAGCTGGGTCATCTGTTCCACCTCATCGACCACCACCTTCGCAGTCGAGCGACGTATTAACAGCAAACCAAAGCCGCTAAGCATAATGGCCAAAGTCAAGATCTGGATCGCAGGGGCCCCGGGAATAAACGCCATAGCCGAAATCCCAATCCCGGCAATAACCAGCACCTGCGGTTGCGAGAGAAACTGATTCTTGACATCGACATTGAGGTTGTTTTCGGAGGCGGCCCGGGTCACAATCATGGCGGTGGCTACCGAAATCATCAGTCCTGGCACCTGAGAAACCAGACCATCCCCAACGGTGGCAATGGTGTAAACCGAAACCACTTCATCCAGGGCCATGCCGCCCTGGATCATCCCGATAATCATCCCACCAACGAGATTGATCACCGCAATGATCATCGAGGCCACTGCATCGCCTTTGACCAGCTTGGTGGCCCCATCCATGGAACCATAGAACTCGGCTTCAGTTTGAATTTTCTGTCGCCGTTCCCGCGCCTCAGTGTCGGTTATCGCACCGGAACTCAGATCGGCGTCAATGGACATCTGCTTTCCAGGCATGGCATCGAGCGTAAAACGGGCGGATACTTCAGAAATTCGCTCGGCGCCCTTGGTAATAACAATAAACTGAACGATAACAATAATAATAAATACCACAAAGCCGACGATGGCATTGCCACCCAGGACAAAGTTCCCAAAGGTTTCGATGACTGCCCCGGCTTGTCCGCCGTTTGACAGGATCAGTCGGGTTGAGGAAATATTAAGCGCCAACCGCAACAGCGTGGTAATCAAGAGCAGCGATGGAAAGATGGAAAAATCCAGCGGTCCCTTGATGTACATGGTTGTGAGCAGTATAATCAGGGAGATGGCAATGTTTAAGATAAACATAAAATCCAGAATAAATGGCGGTAAGGGGATAATGATCAGGGCAATTGTCAGAACGACAAAGACGACGACAAGATTCTGAATGATTTTCATTTGACATTTTCCTTCTTCTTCGTACTGTAGACCCACGCCATCAGTTCCGCAACGGTCTTGTAGAGCTCTGCTGGAATATACTCATTAATCGCCACCGATTGATACAGACTGCGGGCGAGAACCTTGTTTTCTTTGACCAGCACCTTGTTTTCCTCAGCAACTGCTACAATTCGCAGCGCCATATAGTCTTTACCTTTTGCCAATACCAGCGGAGCCACGTCATGATCGGCGTCATATTTTAAAGCCACCGCATAGTGAGTCGGGTTTCTGACGATTACATCGGCCTGTGGTACCATCTGCATCATCCGGCTCATACTCATTTCCCGTTGCTTTTGGCGGATCTTACCTTTAATCTCGGGATTTCCCTCAGTTTGCTTGTATTCGTCTTTGACTTCCTGCTTGGTCATCTTCAGCTTCTTTTCATAATCGTAACGCTGGTAGGCGTAATCCAGAATCGCCACCACGGCAAAGATCATCGTGACGGTTTGCACCATCGACATCGTTTTATCGGTCATAAACATCACGTTTTCGTCAATTTTAGTGACCAGCATATCCGGTGTCATCGGAATAATACTCATAATCACCGAATAGATCACACCGATAATCAGGGTCACTTTCGCCAGCGATTTAAGCAGTTCAACCAGCGCTCGCAATGAAATCATCCGTTTAATCCCTGAGAAAGGGTTAATCCGGTTGAATTTTGGTTTTAATGCGTCTCCGGTTACCAAAAAAGCCGTCTGCACCCCAGACATAATAATGGCGACGATCATAATGATCACAGCCACCGGCAGCACAGAAACAAAAAATACAATTGCCGCTTCCCGAAACAGCTGATTAATACTCGAAACAGTCAGGGTATCCATGGTTGCGATTTTTTTCATTTGGGCAATGTAGATATTTTTTATTTGCTGGTAGATAAAGGGTACCAGCAGATTTAAGACAAAAAATGCTACAAAGAGGAGCACCACGGAGACTACATCTTTGCTTTGAAAGGTGTTGCCCTTTTTGCGCTCATCTTTTCGCTTTTTGGGGGTCGCTTTTTCGGTTTTTTCTGATCCTGCCATTCTTTTCTCCGTTTTTTACCTGTGTTTTACCAGTATCAAATGAAAAATGTCAGTACCTGAGTTATTTTTTCCATCATCAATAAATTCATCCGGGTCATAAAATTAGCCAATACCGGGATCAGGGTAAACACAACAATCAAACCGATGATCACTTTGACTTGAATATTGATGACAAAAACATTAATATTCGGTACCAGCCGCATCAGAATGCCAACGGCAAACTCGGCAATGATCTCGGTGACAATTATCGGAATCGCCAATTGTACCGCGTAAATAAAGATATAATACATCAGTTCAATAAAAAATACGCCAACCTGCTCACTGACTTGTCCAAGTCCCAACGGAATTAGCTGAAACGATTTAATCACGACGGTGAACAGGGCCAGGTGCGCATTCGAAATAAAAAAGATCATAACATACATGGCGGTCAGCAGATTCCCCGTAACCGAGATGTTAGCCTTGGTGGCCGGGTCATACATCGAAGCCATACTCAGGCCCATTTGCATATCGATCACTTCGCCGCCCAGTTGAAAAACGGACAAAAACATCGACATGATAAATCCGATCACAATCCCAATAATAAACCCCTGAAGCATGGCACCGATGAATTCAATCAGCGAGTAATTAATCACCTGCGTTGTCCCCAACTCAAAAACAGCAAACATCGCGATGGCCAGCGATAAGCCAACCTTCATAATGTTGGGAACGCTGTTTCTGCCAAAGATGGGATTAAAGAATATCACTCCTGCCGTTCGACAACTGGCAAGCAGAAAAATTAAATACTGGTTCATGTCAAAGGTCATCTTTATCACCCATGTCTTTTTCTTTAGATCTTGGTGGCGATCAGTTCAAATATCCGAAAAACCAAATCCATCATCTGCTGCAGCATCCAACCTCCGGCAATCACCATCAACACGGCAGTGATGATCAGTTTAGGCACAAAGGTCATCGTTTGTTCATTAATCGATGTGGCCGCCTGAATGATTGAAATGACCAGTCCAACCAGCATACTGATTAAGAGGATGGGACCGGCAACCTTCATGCCGGTAAAGATGGCATCTCTGAAAATTCCGATTAAATCACCTGTACTCATATTCTGCGTCCTCCTTAATTATAGGTCATAATCAGGGTTTTGACCAGTAACCCCCAGCCGTCGACCACCACAAATAGCATGATTTTAAATGGCAGCGAAATCATAACTGGCGGTAGCATCATCATCCCCATGGACATGAGCACGCTTGAAACAATCATATCAATCAGCAGGAATGGAATAAACAGTAAAAAACCGATTAAAAAGGCCCGCTTTAATTCACTGATGATGAAAGCTGGAATGACAATCGTCAACGGCAAATCCTGGGGCGCCAGATTCTCGATGCCGGTCTGACCGGCATCAACGGACAGACTTTTGAATAAATTCACATCGGTGGCGGTGGTTTGTTTAAGCATCCATTCTTTGATCGGTTCCACCGCTGAATCCAGAAACTGCTGAGAATTGATGGTGCCGTTATTATAAGGCTGCAGCGCCACCTCGTTAATCTCAGTTAATACTGGCGACATCACAAAAAAAGTAATTGCCAGCGCCAATCCAACCAGAATCTGGTTGGGTGGCGTTTGCTGCAAACCTAAGGCACTTCGCAAAAAAGACAGGATAATGATGATCCGGCCAAAGCAGGTCATCATTAACAGCAGTGTCGGAACAATCGCAATCAGGGTCATTAAGACGATGACTTTTACAGTATCGGAGCTTTCACCGGCCAGAAAACCTTCCACCGATAACTCGGCCCCGTGAGCTTTTGCAGCAGTCAGAATAAATAAAATGGCAAGAATTGGCATGATGACAAGTGCTTTTTTCAGCATCACTTTTTTATTATTAAATGTCGTTCTTAGTTCATTCATTCATTCTGTTTTTCCTTTTGAGAAAATGATTTGACCATACTTAAAAAGCTTTCTTTTGATATTTCCTGCTTTTTCTGAAAAGAAATCGGTTCTTCCAGTTGTGATAAAACTTGAATATTGGAATCGGTAACTCCGATCAGGTATTGAACGCCTTTGATGTCGACGATAATAATTGAACCGCTTTTCCCGACAATCAGTCTTTCAACCACCTTCATATGATGCTCCCCGGACAGTGATCCCGGTCTTTTGATAAACCGTTCAACATACCATCTGCTGCCGTAATAGGTTAAGACAATGACACCGACGGTCCCCAATAGTGCGAGAATTATAGAAAATACATCACTCGAACCCAATTTGGACCTGCTCTCTGTTACTCGCCAAGGGCACTTTTAACGGTTTGCAGCAGACGATCCGCTTTAAATGGTTTAACAATAAAGTCCAGCGCACCATTTTTGATGGCTTCGACGACCATCCCTTCCTGACCCATCGCTGAACACATGATCACCTTGGATTGAGGTTCGAATCCTTTAATCGCCTGCAGCGCCTGAATTCCATCCATCACGGGCATGGTAATATCCAGAAGGACTAAGTCCGGTCGGTTTTCTTTGTATTCTGCCAGGGCGATTTCGCCGTTTTCAGCTTCAATAAAATCAGTATAACCACCTTTTTTCAAACTGTCTTTGATCATCATCCGCATGAAGGCCGCATCGTCTACAATTAATATTTTGCTCATTTTCTTCTCCTTAAATTCGTAATTTCAAATTTATATCTATACTAATTTCTGCTATTTTTTTTGTTCAGAATTATCTTTGACTTTGATAATTTCAGTTATTTTAACACTGTAGTTATCGTCGACAACCACCACATCACCGCGGGCAATTAATCGTCCGTTGGCAATAACATCGACCTGATCGCCGGCTTGCCGATCCAATTCGACAATGTTTCCCAGAGTCAGTTCGGCAATGTCTTTGATTTTTTTTCTGGTCCTGCCCAGTTCAACGGTAATCTGAATGGGGACCGACATCAACAGATCGAGATTATCGCCGGGAATATTGATGTTTGGTTCGACGCCTAACTGGCGGTATTCATAGGGATTAACCTGAACCGGCTGTTGCGGCTGAGCATAGACCGGCGGTGGCTCATTTCTGACTACCCGGGCCTGTTCTGGCTGGGGTGGCGGCTGATAGGTCATTTCCTGCTGCACTGGCACCTGCTGTTGTGGCGGTGGCGGTGGTGGCGGTGGTGGTGGTGGCGGTGCCACTTCTTCTTCATCGTCCATGCCACTGGCGCCCATCGACATCGAGACGATTTCCCGGGCCAGTGACGGTTCCATCGCACTGATAAATTCACTTTCAACCAAACCCTCGATGCTCAGGTTAAACTTAATGCTGACCAGATTATCACCTTTTAGCGAGAACAGCTCACGGATACTGGCTTTACTGGTGGTATCGAGCAGAACTGGTGGTGAAATGTTGACGATTTTTCCCAAAAACGAAGCCAATGCTCCTGCCGCTGCCCCCATCATCTGGTTCATGATTTCACCAATGGCGCTTTTACTGATTTCATCGAACTCAATCTCATCGCTGGTGTCCATATCAAACAGCTGCGACAGAATTTTTTTCATGTCCGACTCCTGAAGCAGCAGTACATTAGCTCCTTCGATGCCTTCGACATAATTGATTAAAACGCCAATTACCGGTTCAAGGTAAGAGAACTCAAATTCATCGATGCCAATTGTTTCAATTCTTGGCGTTGTAATATTAACCTTGGTATTTAAAATGGTGGACATCGCTGTTGCTGCTGTACCCATGCTGATGTTCATCACTTCGCCGATCACATCAACTTCCATGCTCGACAATTTGTCCGGATTATCTACTGTTTCTGTCATATGAATAGTTCACTTCCCCTCTCGTTAAGCTCTTTTATCTGAATCGCTCTTTTATTCTTATAATCTCCCATTTCGCCTCTAAACCAGACCTCATCATTGACGACAAGATCCACCATGGCATTGGCCGGTTTGTTCAGCTTGATGATATCGCCGACTTCCAGTTCATAAATATCCTGGGAGAGGACTTCGGTCTCGCCTAATACACCTTTTATTTCCAGATCCGTTTTTCTGATTTCATTGATGATGTTCAGACGTCT
This sequence comes from uncultured Lachnospiraceae bacterium, assembly GCA_964510565.1. Taxonomy (GTDB): domain Bacteria; phylum Bacillota; class Clostridia; order Eubacteriales; family Eubacteriaceae; genus Acetobacterium. The sequence continues at coordinate 37,581 of CAZEBY010000007.1, forward strand.
TTTTTCCTCTGCCTGCTGATCGCCTCTTTTGATATTTTTCTTGGTTTGAGACATTTTCTTTTTAAAGAGCATATCGAGGGTTGTTGCCGGGATACAAATATTAATCTTTCCCTGGGTTTCATTAACTTTGATGCTCATAACAATAATGACAACATTTTCATCAGCCCCGATCCCCTGAAGAATTCGCGCATTCGTTTCGATTTTCATCAATCGCGGAGCAATCTCCAGATAGTCGAACCAGACGTTTTTCATCAGGTTAATCATCCCTCTGAAGAAATATTCCATAACCCCGATTTCAATTTCGGTAAATTCCCGGTCTTCTTTCAATGGTTTTCCGGAACCGCCCAGCAGTCTGTCAAAACTGCAAAATCCGACATCTTTGGAAATATCCATGATTACCAAATCTTCTTCATCTTCGCTGTCTTTAATATCAAAATCGATCAGTCCCATCAGAACCGAATCGGGAAGGGCGTTATTGAATTCATAATATTGCTGTTCTTCCACCTCAATGATTTCTACCAAACTATAGGTTTGAAGAATTCCGGTGATATGAGAAGACACCAGTCTGGCATAATTTTCATAGATACTAAATAGATGTTTTAATTGCTCGCGGGTAAAAAGCTTTGGTCTTCTGAAGTCATAGTCTTTAACCTTTTTACCCGAACTGCTGCTTGGTACTTCCGGCTCGTCTTTTCCACTGATTAAGCTGCTTAAAAGGCTATCAATTTGACTTTGCGAAAGAATTTCTGCCATTTCATTTCTCCTCGTTAATGTCTTTTGTTGCTAACCTACTATGGTGCTGCGGTTTCTGTTGCTGTCGCAATGTCACTGAAGAAATCTTCCGTCTCAGAAATAATGATTTCGACCCGACGGTTTTTGGCTCTATTTTCTTCGGTGTCGTTTGGTGCGATCGGTCGATACTGACCAAATCCCACCGATAATAATTTTGACGGATCGGTAATATAGCCATTTTGCAAGAATCTTAACACCTCATTGGCGCGGCTGCTGGATAAGTCCCGGTCGTCCACCGGTGAATCCGCCTGGGCAGTGTGACCGTCAATGCGAATCGATTTTATCGTTGGCTCTACCGCCTTAAAGGCCTGACCGATATCTGATAAAATCTGCTGCCCGCCGGGTTTGATCCGCGAACTGTCGGGTTCAAAAAAGATCGAGGACATAAACTTAATGGACACCGCCTTATCATATTTTTCAATATTGACGGCTTGATCCAGGCCATTTTCTTTGGTATATTGGCTCAAGTATTGATACAGATCTTCGAGATCGACTATTTCCTCTACCGAAATGTCCTCCGTCGGTGATGTCGAGCCATCCGACTCGGTGGCGGTTCCGGTAGCTTCATATACCGCTGCCGGGTTAAATATTTCAACCAGTTGCTTATATTTGGCGGCATCCAGCGTCGACATTGAAAAAAGCAGGATAAAAAAGATTAAAATCAGGGTGATCATGTCAGCATAGGTATTTAGCCAGGCATCTTTATTGATTTCTTTTTTGTTCTGATTACGCTTGCCCATAATATATACCCCTATTTTTAACTTTCAACAGTTTTTCCTTTTTTACCCTTTGATTTTCCACCTTTTGATGGCGCCTCGCCATTTGCTTTTCTGATTTCGTCATCGGTTAAAAAGTTCATCAGCTTGTCCCGGATATATTTGGGATTTTCACCTTCTTTGATGGCTACAACCCCTTCAACGATTAATTCCTTGATTAAAAGATCTCGTCCCTGAGCAATCTCCAACTTTCCGGAAATCGGCATAAAAACACAGTTGGCCAGTACTGATCCATAAAAGGTCGTGATTAGGGCTACTGACATATCGGCCCCCAGGGTACTGGCCCCGCCTTCGAAGCTCATGTTTTTTAACATGTTTACCAAACCAATCAGAGTACCGATCATCCCGAAAGCCGGTCCCAGGGCAGCTCCCATATCATAGATCTTCCGTTCAAGATCATTCCGCTCGGAGATATAATCGATTTTCTGATCAAACCAGGATCTTAACTTATCCGGTTCAATCGCATCGACAATCCGCAGGACGCTTTCTTTTAAAAATTCATCCTGAATATCGGCTGCTTTTGCTTCCAGGGCCAACAATCCCTTACGTCTCGCCTCTTTTGAAAGCTCTGTCAGAATTTCGACATATTCCAGAGGATCCTGTTTGCTTTTAAAAAAAATCATTTTCAGATGTTTGGGGATATGTTTAAATGATTTGATGGGAAAGGATGCGATAAGGACGAAAAATGTTCCACCGATGGTAATGAACATACTCTGAGGATCAATGAAATTCATTAATGCCCCAATATTAAAACCATTTGCCGAACTGAATGTCATCCCAAAAAACATCGTAAAGACGACGAGGACATAGGCAATGATTGTTGAAATTTCCATAAATTTATACTTCCTGTCCGAATTTGTGGTTAGCGGCTAAAAATACTCCGTTTATAAGCAATGATCTTTGAAAGCACCTGGGCTGAACTCTCGGTAACCACATAATGTTTACCGTTCATCAGCCGAATGGTTGTATCCGGTTTTTCTTCGATAATTTCAATGATCTCACAATTGAGAAGAAATTTTTCATTTTTTTGTTTGTTTAATCTGGTTAATTCTATCATATTATCACCTTAAAAGTAAATTTTATTATTATAGTATAGCCTAAATCGAATGAATTTTCAACTTATCAGTCATTGAATAGCCATTCACTGACTGAGTGGATCACCCATTTAGTGAATGGCTATGATAAAAAGTTCTACCCGAAGGAGTGTTCTCCTTCGGGTGAATAATTTTAGTTTATGATATACTATCGTTTTAAATTAATCAATTCTTCAAGAATGGAGTCAGACACCGTGATAATTCGCGAATTGGCCTGGAAACCACGCTGAGCAATAATCATATCGGTGAATTCCTGAGACAAATCAACATTTGACATTTCAAGGTTGGCAGATTCAGTTCCGCCAGTACCATTGGTGCCAGCTTTTGAGGCAATGGCCTCGCCGGAGTTGGCTGATTCCATAAAGTAGCCATTACCATCCTGGAGCAAACCGTCAACATTGGCAAATTTGGCGATGGCCAGGTAGCCGAGGGTGACCGGTTTGTCGCTGCCGGTTTCGATTTTGCCGATAGTGGTGTTTGCCAAGGAAGCATCAGTATTAATAATTTTGTCAAATCCCGTTGCTTCAACATCTAAAGTGAGTGTTCCTCCTGTTGTCGAGCTCGTTAAAACAACATTCGTATTGGTGCCATCAAAAGTAAAATCTTCGGGTGTTTTTAGGTATTCTGTTACTCCCCCCTGGTTTTTTACCGCAGCAACAACTGATACATAGCCGTCTTGAGCGATCGTGCCAATATCTACACCACCTTCTAAATCAGTAGCTGTTGATATCAATTTTGTTGTATCAATTTTTAGCCCCGGCAAGTTTGCAAAAGTCAGGATTCCTGATGAGGAGAGGTTTGCTGCTCCATATTCTGTGATTTCGGTGCCGGCTTTATCTGTAAGTCCTGCTGCCAGGGTGTACGTTTCACCAGCTTTTGTGAGATTAAGTGTTCCTAAAATATCTGCCGTTGGCTCAATTGAAAGGGCATTTATTTCGGTGCTGCCAGAATCGATATTCACCATGTCCCCCACTGCCAATTGGACATTTCCGGAATAATAGGAATCCGTTGGTACGGTTATTCCATTTAACCACCCAATCCCTGATGCCGCTGTAAATTCCGGATCGCCGGCTTTAATCCCGGTGATCTCACCGGATTTACCAATGGTAATACCGGTATATTTTTCCAGCTCTGCTGCCGGGATATTAATTGCCTGTAACTCGTCAATCGCCAATGTTCCATTGGGGTTTAAAACGGGGTTGCCATCAGCATCAAGCGGTATCCCCATGACCTTGCTTCCTCCGCCGTCGGTTAAGTTTCCATCCGCATCAAATTTCAAATTACCAACTCGCGTATAGCGATTGGCTCCCGCTTCGGGTTGAACGGTCAAATAACCTTCTCCAGCAATGTAAACATCTAAGGCCCGACCCGTGGTGGCGCCAGAAGAGACCGTATTTAGCATATCAATACTGCTAACCTTGGTTCCATAACCCAGCTGATTGGCATTGGTACCTCCGGTAGTGGCCGTTGCGCCAGTGGCGGTTGATAAATTCTGGTATAACACATCGCTGAAGACAACCCGGCTGGCTTTAAAGCCATAAGTATTAACATTGGCAATATTATTACCAATAACATTTAATTTGGTCTGGTGGGCTGCCATCCCGGAAATTCCTGAGTATAAAGATCTGATCATTTTATTATCCTTTCTGTGCCGTTTGAAGCTTATCAGTCGGTCAAAGCTTCCAGTTTCCTCACAGAGGGCCAACTATATAAATACGGCACCATCAATATCATTGAATAGTTTATTTTTCATTTCGTTTTTATCAATTACGGTAATCACCCGTTTGTCCGCAGCATTCACAATAAACGCCGAATTATCCATCATGATTAAAGCATTGCCAATTCCTTTTTCCTGAGCTTTGTCACAAGCTTCTCCCAGTCTTTCCAGATCGCTGTCAGACACCTGAATATTGCGCTGGTCTTTTCTGATACTGGCGTGCTTGGTAAAGGTTACGGTATTTTTAATCTGCTGATTGAGCATTTCCTGAAAACTGGTTTCTGCTTTTTCAATCCCATTGGCTGTCGTTTTCTGATTTGTTGCGTTGGATAATTTTTCCGTTTGCCTGATGATTGCATCGTTCAGACGATAAAAATTACCATTGATCGTATCAGCCATTCTATCACCTCTTATTTAACAGATTGTTGATTTCTGTTTACTTTGTCTGGCCTACTTCCATCACACTGCTCATTGGATAATTTACACCATTGACTATAATTTCCGCATCGCCATTATAAAGGTTGACACCTTCAACCGTTCCGGTAATCACATTCAGTGACCCATCTGACTTGGTTTCAGCCAGTGTTACTTCTTTGCCGATCATACTGAGGCCATAAGTCGTTTTTGTCAGCTCGGTCAAATCAGTTAATGCCTGAACCATCGAAAACTGAGCCATCTGGGTAGTGTACTGCGAGGTATCGGCGGTATTATTCATATCCTGATTTTGTAACTGAGCGACCATCAGTTTTAAAAAGTCATCCATATCCAGCGACGTTTTAGTTGATTTGCTTGTCGTTTGGGTGGTTGCGGTCGTCGCAGCTGTGCTTAAATAGTTATTGATGCCATCAATCGCCATGATTTTTCCTCCTTAAATCAAATAATTTACTCGGTGGTTTCTGTAGTTTTGCAGATTCTGGGGAATCAAAACCGCTTCATCGTCATCGCTGCCTGTTAAAATGCGATTTAGAACACCACTGTTTTTGATAAACTGTTCTCTTAGCAGGGTCTGATTTTGTTTCTGATTGGGATCGGAACCGCCGTTCATTGTAAATGCGGCATTCTGACTGTCACTACTCTGCTCAACCGGGGTATTCACATGCACCGTTTCGACCTGAACATTATGAAGCGCCAAGCCTCTCACCAATTGGTTAATCTGTTTACCCAGGAGATTTTGGGTGTCCTGACTGAGTGCTGTAATATCAATCACCAGTTTTCCCTGATCATAACTGAGTTTGATGTCGATATCACCCAAGTTATCCGGCGATAATGTCATCTGTAAGACCATTGGCTTGTTAGGCTCAAAATTCTGGATGATTTTTTGTTCAACCTGCTGAGCTACCTCCACCTTGGTATTGGGCTGTACTTCTGCTCCTCTGTTCGCGTTGATACCCGTTAAATTGATCTCCTGCACACCGATTTCATTTGGATTCTGGTTCTCATTTTCGGTCAATGTCTTCGTTTGAACTTCAAAAACCATTGTCTTTTCAGAAACATGCTGATCTTTCAAATTTGCACCGTCAATCACATTGGCAGCTTCTTTTGTTTGAATATTCTCACTTTGAATCCTACTTAGCTTCCTATCGTCACCAAAAATTGGGGACTGTGGATCATCACCTGTGCTGATCTGATTATTCAGCTGTTGCGAATGATCAATTGTATTGTCGCTCTCTTTAACCGCTGCTAACCCATCACTGTATTTTTTAAATAATCCCGGCAGCTCATCCACCCCATTCTCGTCGGTTTCGATCGTTTGATTCAAAGCCGGTAATTCTTCTTCGCGAATTCCATCAAGCTCTGAACCATTTGTTAAAATAGACAAATTTTGTGGTTGCTCAATCAATTCAATGACCTGTCCCTGATTCTTAAGACCTTCCGTCACCTCATTTTCTTTTAAACCTAATTTCAGGCTAAGCCGTGTCAGAGCAGTGTCAAGACCTCCCTGTAGATTCTGTACCCCGATTAATTGCGCCGGATCGAATGCTGGTATTAAACTGCCCACCTGATCTTCATCACACTTTAGCTCTTCCGCTACCGGTTCCTCAACTTGTCCATCATCAGCTTTTTCTTCAATGTCTTTTGATAATCTCTGAACTTTTTCTCGACAGTCGCTTTCCGAAACTGCTCCGGATTCCTGTCGGCTCTCCCGAAGCTTCTCCTCATGACGATCTGCCTTCCCGATGCTTTGTTTGGAATGCTCGAGCAAATCTCTAAAATGAGAACTTCTTTCCTGCCATTTTGTCTGATCTTTCGCGAAACTCTCAGTTTTTACATCAATTCCTCTTATCCCACTGATTGTCGACTTACTTGCCGATTGAAACTCTAAATTCATTGCCTACCTCCTTTCGATATTTGTTTTTTGTCACTTACCTGCACGACCTGTCCAGGAAGCAACCAGAACAATTAAATTGTCCTATTTATATAACAGTCATATGGACTGATATATTCTTATTATATATATGAACTTATAGCTTATTCCTAAACACTAAATGTTCAAAATAAAACATTGTTTAAGAAACCCATGCGTTTTAATAACGAATGTTTTCGATGCAGCGACTCTTCCTTAAACGATGAAGCTTACGATTATTATATATTAACAGCTAAATGTGACGCAACCGATTTAAGTGTTTTTTATATTTTAGTTCTGCTCTGTTTCTACCAGTCGAATTGCCTCTTTTTAACAAAAAAATGCAGCGACAATGCCGCTGCTGATTATGGTAATAACCTAAAAATTATGCAACTGGCTGTCATATAACCGTGTATTTAGACCCTATAGCTTTGCGTCCTTACTTTTCAATAAGTTTGCCAATATTACGTTGTTATAATATTACTTTATTTCACACAAACTGTCAATGAAAATATTCCCTTCCTTAAGTGATGAAATATAAAAATTTCGCATAACTACAGGGGTTTTAATATCGTTGCCTCGGTTAAATCGTTTCAAATTTTTGCCCCCTTTTTTGCGGGTCAGCCCTTGCTTAATTATCGAATTCACTCTGGGCAATCAGTCCCTGATGAAGCTTCAGTCCCAGAATACCCTGGGCGATGTTTGAAGCATGGTCCCCAACCCGTTCAATATTAGTCAGCAAGTCCAGAAAGATAACACCGGCATACGGATTACAGATTCCTTCGTTGAGACGACGGATGTGATCATCTTTCAGTTTTTCAGTTAATTCATCAATTTCTTCTTCTTCGTCGAGGATCTTATAACATAAATTGGTATCTTCGCTTTCCATTAATTCTACCATATCCCGAAGGGTATTGGTTGTTAAACCAATCAGATTCAACACTTCCTGGTTGGCAATATCACTAAATATAATTTTATTGGTCGCTCGCATTTCAGCCAGTTCCCCAATATTCATGGCATGATCGCCAATTCGCTCCAGATCATGACTACCTTTCATGACAAAGGCGAGACGATCATTCTCTTCCTCGGACATGTTTTCATTGGACAATTTTATAGAGTACTCGACAATGCCCTGTTGAAATTCATCAATGCGTTCTTCCCGTTTGATAATTTCTTCGACCAGTTTTTCATTACCGTCCATAATTGATTCACAGGCTACTTTAAAGTTCTTCAAACTCATATCAGCCAGTCGATTTGTTTCTCTGACAACCTGACCTAAAGCGATGGCGGGATTATTGAGCAAGCGATCATCCAGCTGCAGTCCACGCTCTTCCTCTTTTTCCGGGTAAGCCTGATCCAGAAAGGTGACAAAATAACCAATCAGTGGAAACAGCACAATGGTATTGGCCACATTAAAAAGGGTATGCGCCATCGCAATCTGTCTTGCCACATTGGCGACCGCTTCACCGCTGCTGCTGATCGATACCCCGGAAATACTGACGATAAATTGGTAAATCGGATTAATCGCCATCGCACTGTCCATCCCGGCCAGCAATAACATCACCCAAATGGCTCCAAAAATATTGACGAAAAGGTGGATAAAGGCCGCTTTTTTTGCGGCTGTCGAGGTACCGATGCAAGAGATCAGTGCCGTCACACAGGTTCCGATATTGGTACCAATTAAGATCGGGATACAGATTTGAATCGCACCGGTGCCGCCAATACTGGCAAAAACGCCGGAAAGGGCCAAGGCTTGCAGCAACCCGATCGAGGCGCTACTGCTTTGAATAATTCCGGTGATCAGGGTTCCAATCAGAACCCCTAACAGCGGATTGGTCCCATAGGTTGACAGTAGATAGATAAAATCTTCGCTTTCCCTCAGTGGTGCCATCGCGGTTGACATCGCGGCAATCCCAAAAAACAAAATCCCGAAGCCAAGAAAAATACTGCCCAGATCGCGGTTTCTCTTGCGGGTACTAAAGAGGGTGACTATTGCGCCAAAACCGATAAAAACTGGTGCCAGTTCGGTAACATTAAAGGCAATCAGCTGGGCGGTCACGGTCGTTCCGATATTGGCTCCGAGAATCACCCCGGCCGCCTGAGTAAGTGACATCAGCGCAGCGTTGACAAAGCCAACCACCATCACCGTTGTGGTACTGGAACTCTGGACAATCATAGTGACTACCGTTCCCACCAGGATTGCTTTGACCTTGTTATTGGTTAAAACTTCCAATAGTTTTTTCATTCTTGTTCCGGCCACTGTTTTTAAGCCTTCGCTCATCATGTGCATTCCAAAAATGAATAAACCCAAGCCTCCAAAAAGGCCAATCAGCATTTCTAACGTCATTTTCTCCTCCAAAATATCAAAATTAGTTTTAAACCCCAGGTATTCTCTAAAATTCAAACGATTCTCAAGCGGTTCCTAATCAACTTGATTTCTGCTCTTCAAAATGAAAGATTAGACCCCCGTGGGCCTAATCTTCTGTCTTTTGATTTACCAGGGTAACATTATTTTTGATGTTTTTTCTTTTCTTGAATCATATTTTAACAATATTTTAACATTAAGTTAATATTATGCGAATCTTTTTTTTGTTTTTTAGCTAAGATTCTCTAAAATTTAGCTTAACCAACTTTATTGTTATCCTGGTTCATAATTGTAATGCATTGCATCTTATGATAAATCCAATTAAAAACTTGACAGCGCCTTTACTTTTTGATATTCTTCATTTCAACTACAACTTAATATTAAAAGCGTTGAGAAAAGAATAATCAGCGGGTCAATGATTTAAAGCGAACAGATGACGGTGAAAGATCTGTAATTTAACCCCCTGAGTGGCACTTTTTGAGCTGCAGCTACTGTTTGATCACTACAATGGTCGATCTGTGTTGACGTGAGATTCGTTAAATTTTAAAGGTGGTTTGCCATTTTCGGCCAACAACTTGGGTGGAACCGCGGTTATACCGTCCCTTGTGACAATACAAGGGACGGTTTTTTATTTAGCACTGATGCGATCAAATTCACTATTTATTCAGGAGGAAAAAATGTCAGAATTTACTATGGCTGAAATTGTCAGTCTCGCCAAAATGAGGGGAATTATCTTCCCCGGTTCAGAAATTTATGATGGTCTTGCCAATAGTTGGGACTACGGCCCACTGGGTGTTGAAATGAAAAACAATGTCAAAAAAGCCTGGTGGAAAAAGTTTGTCCAGGAATCTCCCTACAACGTCGGTCTGGATGCAGCCATCCTGATGAACCCCAAAACCTGGGTCGCCTCGGGTCATGTCGGGGGCTTTAATGATCCGCTGATGGACTGCAAAGCCTGTCAGTCGCGTTTTCGGGCTGATAAACTGATCGCCGATTACTATTTTGAAAAAGGTGAAGACGTCATCGTCGATGCCTGGTCTAATGAAGAAATGAAGACTTTTATTGTGGAACATAACATTGTCTGTCCTGAATGTGGAAAGATGGATTACACCGATATCCGCCAGTTCAATCTGATGTTTAAAACCTTCCAGGGCGTCAACGAAGATACCGCCAGCGAGATCTTCCTGCGCCCGGAAACGGCCCAGGGAATTTTTGTCAATTTTAAAAATGTCCAGCGTACCACCCGAAAAAAAGTGCCATTTGGGATTGCTCAGGTCGGTAAATCCTTCCGTAACGAGATCACACCGGGCAACTTTATTTTCAGAACCCGGGAATTTGAACAAATGGAACTGGAATTTTTCTGTGCCCCTGGGACAGATCTGGAATGGTTTGATTACTGGAAAGCTTTCTGTAAAAAATGGCTGTTTGACCTCGGGATGAAAGATGAAAATATCCGTTTCCGGGATCATGAAAAGGAAGAACTCTCACATTACAGTAATGCCACCACCGATGTGGAATTCCGCTTCCCGTTTGGCTGGGGTGAACTTTGGGGCATCGCTGACCGGACCGATTTTGACTTGACCCAGCATCAGAACCACTCCGGCAAAGACATGAAGTACACCGATCCGGTTACCAATGAAAAGTACATCCCCTACTGCATTGAGCCTTCATTGGGGGCTGACCGGGTTTTCCTGGCCTTCCTGTGCAATGCAATGGAAAAAGAAACCATTACCAGCGGTGACAAAACTGAAGAACGAAATGTCATGCGGATTCATCCCTTCCTATCGGCTTATAAGGCGGCAGTATTACCACTTTCTAAAAAACTAAGCGATAAGGCACTGGAGATTTCGACGCTGCTGTCAAAGCACTTTATGATTGAATACGACGAAGCTGGCAGCATCGGCAAGCGTTACCGCCGTCAGGACGAAATCGGTACACCTTTCTGTGTCACCGTCGATTTTGACACCCTGGAGGATGAATGCGTCACCCTCAGAGACCGTGACACCATGGATCAGGTCCGGGTTCCGATTGCAGAAGTGGTGGATTATATTTCTAAGCGAATCGATTTTTAACTTGCATATATTTTCAAAAAAACGACCCCTGTTCGAGAACTTTCGAACAGGGGTCATTTTTGAGTGATAAATTTTAGAACGAACTAGGATTCTTTGATCGCCAAGACGTCTTGTGGACATGCATCAACACAGATACCGCAAGCAATACATTTTGAAGGAACATCCCGGTCTTCTGATTTAACCAGTACGCCAAATGGACATGCTTCGACACATTTTCCACAGTTTACACATAGTTTTTTGCTGATCATGTAAACGCCTTTGGCATTTTGCGTGATCGCACCAGCTTCACAGGCTTTGGCACATTTACCGCATTGAACACATACCAAGGTTTTTGGGCTACCATCTTCTTTTTCGGTGATGCGAATGCAAGCTAATTCTGAAACCGGTTCTTTGTAGAATGCGTTTGCACAAGCTAATTCACAACCTAAACATTTGACACATGCTGACTGATCAGCTACAACTACTTTTTTCATTGTTACTCCTCCTTAAGGGCAATTTGATCTTTCGATCAAATTTTGACTGTCAAAAAAGCTAACCCAGTACCGACAATTGTTACATCATGTTGTACGCATCGGAGCGGACACGGCATCGCCTGTCCGATTCCGCAGCGAACAACAGATTAACAATTGGTCGGTACGGTAGTTTGTCGACAACCTCGATTTAATCTTTTGATCAAATTTTTGTTTGAAATTTTCAACTGGTTTTCATTCTACTGATAAAGCCATAAAATGTCAACCTAATCCGGAATTTTTATAGGTATTTCTGCTGTTGCGATGTTTATTCGCCTCCTACTGACAAAATATTACTACTCTTTGTCAATACTCCTTCTAAATATGATTAAATTTTTATCAATTAATTCCCTGAAAAGAAAAGAGCTCTCCATAATCGGAAAGCTCTTTGATATTTAAGAATGTTGTTTCAGTTTTTCGGCCTGGTCATTGGTGATTAAGGCATTGATCATCTCGTCGATGTCACCATCGAGAAAAGCTTCCAGTTGATAGACGGTCATATTGATCCGGTGATCAGAGATTCGCCCCTGCGGGAAATTATAGGTCCGGATCCGCTCGCTGCGGTCACCGGTACCAACCTGACTTTTGCGGTTTTCAGCAATTTCACTTTGCTGTTTTTGCTGTTCTATTTCATAGAGTCTGGCTTTTAGAATTTTCAGGGCCTTGTCCTTGTTTTTCAGCTGGGACTTTTCATCCTGACAGGTAACCACCATCCCGGTGGGGAGATGGGTAATTCGCACGGCCGAGTCGGTGGTGTTAACACTTTGACCACCGTTACCGGATGACCGGTAAACATCAACCCGCAGGTCATTGGCGCCAATTTCAATTTCAACGTCTTCTGCCTCCGGCAACACCGCCACGGTAGCAGTTGAGGTGTGAATCCGGCCACCCGATTCGGTACTGGGAATCCGCTGCACCCGATGAACCCCGCTTTCGTATTTCAGGCGGCTGTACACCCCGGTGCCTTCAATGGCAAAAATGATTTCTTTGATTCCCCCGATATCGGGAATACTGGAACTCATGATCTCACTTTTCCAGCCCTGTCGTTCGGCATAGCGGGTCAACATTCTAAAAAGGTCGCCGGCAAACAGGGCGGCCTCGCTGCCACCGGCGCCGGCCCGAATCTCAACAATAACGTTCTTATCATCATTAACATCCTTGGGAAGCAGCAAAATTCGCAGTTCTTCCTCCAGTTCGACCTTCTTTTTAGACAATTCATCGAGCTCGGCTTCAGCCATTTCTTTAAAGTCTTTTTCCAGCTGTTTATCAGCCAACATCTCTTTGGTATCATCAATCGCTGACAATGTCGCTGAAAACTCATTGTATTTTTGAATGATCGGTTCAATATGGGCATGTTCTTTGATCAGCTTCTTCCACTGATTCTGATCGCCGATGATTTCGGGATCACTGATCTTTTCATTTAATTCAGCATACTTTCCTGCTAAAAAATCTAACTTAGCTAACATAGTGCTCCTTATTTTTTTATTTAATTGATTGGTCGATTATAAATCTGTCGTGATCTTTACTGTCACTTTGGTTCTATTCGAAGCGATAGGCTTGTTTCCATTCATCAAAGAAAAATACAGCCAGAGTTCCGGGGCCAGAGTGGGTTAAAACGGTCGATCCCAGGGGAACAATCTTAAATCGCTCGGTATTGAATCGCTTGCCAGCCATTTTTACAAACAGTTCCACCAGTTCCGGGCAATCGGCATGACTGATCCCAATGGTTTGCAGTCCCATCTGGTCACCGTGTTCTTCCAGATAATCGACCATTTTTTTGATCAGTTTTTTTTCACCTCTGACCTTGTCGATCTGCTGCAATTCTCCAGATTTACTGACTTCCAGTAGTGGATTGATGTTGAGCATATTGCCGATAATGGCCGTTCCCTTATTGAGCCGACCGCCCCGATAGAGGTATTGGAGATCGGTCACAGTGAAGACATGCTTGACATGCTCAATGTAATAATTGATCGCTTTTATCAGCTCATCAATGCCGCTACCGGCCGCTGCAGCCTGGGCCGCACCATAAACAATGTGGCCCAAACCATAACACACTGCTTTGGTATCAACAACCTTAAATACCGCCTCCGGATATTTTTCTCTTAAATCCCGTTCGGCCAGCGCCGCGGCCTGATAGGTACCAGACAGGCCACTGGAAAAAGCCAGATAAATAAAAGGCTGCTGCTCATTTATCAGTTCTTCAAAGCGTTTGTAAAAATCCCCGTAAGGAATTTGCGATGTTTTGTAGCGCACGCCTTTTCTCATATTTTCACAAACGACTTCAGATGATATATCAATCCCATCGCGATAATTTATTTCATCCTCGACCACATAAACTGGCATAATTTCAATATCAAATTTCTGTTGATCGGTTTTAAGCATATCACAGGCAGAATCGGTTATGATTTTTATTGTCATACTTGCTATCCTTTCCCACTTGATTTTGAAATCTTATTTTATCATAGATTTGTCATTTTACAAAAACAATTCTTGGGCATATTCCCGGGGATCTGCAAAAAGCACCCGGCCTTTGCTTTCCAGAAAATCAATCAGTCGCTGGGAATCAAGATTAATAATTAGTTCATCCGGAAAGTCGATTGCATCCAACACCTTGTCGACGTAGGGAAAATCGCCGATATCCGAGGCAAAATGCGTATCGCTGCCGATAATGATTGGAATTTCCAGCTCCTTGCAACGGTTGGCAATCCATTCACAATTGGGCTTGGAACCTTTGCGGATAAAAAAGGAACCATTGTTGATTTCAATCAGGGTATTGGTTTTTTTTGCATCCTGAAGAATAGCCTCATAATCGAGCTCGTAAGTGGGATTACCGAGATGACAGATAAAATCGACATCGGGATTGGCAATGGCCCCCAAAACCGCCCCAGTATTGATCGATTTCGTTTGCGGTTTAAAAGTAGGGGTGTGGAGCGAGGCAGAAATGATTTCCAGTGAGTCGATAAACGCCATCGGAATATCGGTATTGCCGTCACCATCAATGATATTGCTTTCTATCCCTTTAAGTAACTTAACATTGTTTATCTTTCCGGGAACCACCTTATAATTGGCAAAAAACAAGGGGGTTGTCGCTCCCGGCAGCGCCGGTCCGTGTTCAGTGATGCAGATCATTTCCAGATTCTTTTTGGCAGCAGCATCGATTAATTCCAGAATCGTATTATAGGCATGGCCACAGGCCAGGGTATGGGTATGAGCATCTAAAACATAATTTCTCATCGCTTCTTCTCTTTCTCTTCAGTATAGACTGGACGCAGTAAAATAACATCTGTCTATTTTGGATCTACTTCATTTAGTCCAGTTTTTTCTGTTGCTCCCGCTTTTCAGCATCGAGATCATTCTGATGCGCAACGCGATCACAAAAAACCTGGGCGGAATGATAACCATACTGTTTGGTCCGATTGTTGATGGCGGCGGTTTCAATAATACAGGCCAGGTTTCGTCCACCCGAAACCGGAATCATCACCTCCGGTACCTCAATCCCCAGGATATCAAGGGTTTGTTCATCCAGACCGAGGCGATCATAGGGGGAGCGTTCATCCCAGTTTTCCAGCCGAATGACCATATCAATTTCAACATCTTTTTTGACAGCCCGGGCGCCATACAGGGTTTTAACATCAATAATGCCAATGCCCCGGATTTCCATAAAATGCTGGAGCAATTCCGGCGCTGTCCCCATCAGATGACCGTCGCGGATCCGCTTGACTTCAACAACATCATCAGCAATCAGACAATGGCCCCGTTTGACAATTTCCAGCGCCGTTTCGCTCTTTCCAATGCCACTGGGCCCACTGATTAAAACCCCGACTCCAAAAACTTCCACCAGCACCCCATGCAAACTGATCCGCGGGGCTGACAGCTGATCCAAATAATTGACCAGTTCATAAAAGATCGTAGTGGTATGCTCTTTGCTCTTTAGCAGCGTCCGACCATATTTTTGGGCCGCTTCCTCAAACAGATGCGTCTCTTCCTGATCCCAGCAGACAATAAAACAAGGGAAATCATAAGAGAAAAAGTCATCGATCTTCTGCTTTCTAACTTTCGGATCCAGATCCAGCAGATAAGCCACTTCCACCTTGCCGATCACCTGAACCCGATTGGCATCAAAATGCGCGTAATAACCATGAAGCTGCAGCCCCGGCCGATTAATCCCGCAGCCAGCCAACTTCAATTCATCCGTTTGTGAATAGATTTTTTCCAGTTTGATATCCTTACAAAAATCTTTTAATTTTACTATCCCATTCATACTTCTATTATCTCTTTTCATTGATTTACTGCTGATTAATTTACTCAAGTTATTCTACCTCAAAGTCTCTTTTGATAAAAGTTTTTTATGTTTAATTATGAAAATATTCAAAGACCGCCTGGGCTGTTTTCACCTGCATCCCCGGAACCGCCTGTATTTCTTCAAGGCTGGCTTTTTTGATTTTGTCCATCTGCCCAAAATGGGCCATCAATGCTTCCCGGCGCTTTTTACCGACGCCGGGGATTTCCTCCAGCTGGGAGGCCAGCATTTCTTTTTTTCTTAAAATCTGGTGGTAACCTAAGGTGTAGCGGTGCACCTCTTCGGAAATTTCAAACAGAAAGACCCCCAGCGGGGTGGCTTTTTTGATCGGGTATTCGGTACCCTGATAAAAAATTCCCCGCAACCGGTGGCGATCATCTTTCACCAGTCCGCACACTGCGATCTCAACCGGATAAAGCGAGACAATACTCTCTGCCGCATTGACATGACCACTACCGCCATCAATCATCATGATTTCCGGCAAGGGCAGGAAATTATTGCCCTCATGGGTTTTCATGGCCCGTTCCATCCGTCTGAAAATCATTTCCTGCATACTGGCATAGTCGTTCTGACCTTCCACCGACTTGATCTTAAAGCGGCGGCAGGCTTTTCGGTTCAGTTTGCCATCGTCGAACACCACCATTCCCCCGACGTTATTGGTACCGCCGATATTGGAAATATCATAGGCTTCAATGCGACCAGGCTGCCGGCTGATGCCCAGTAGCTCTTTAAGTCCATCCAAACGGCTTTTAGAGCGAATTTCTTTATCCCGTTTTTCCAGCAGCTGCTGTTTCAGTGCCAGATCGGCGTTGTCGGCCACCATCTCCAGCATTTTTATTTTCTGTCCCCGTTGGGGTGACAAGACCTCAATTTTTTTTCCAGCCTGATCCCCCAGCCACACTTCGATAACTTTTTTATCCTCCAGTGGTTCTTGTACGATAATTTCCCGGGGAATAAAGCCGCAACTGGCATAATACTGTTTAACAAAGCTTTCCAGCACTTCCCGGGGAGTGACATCGTCAATGTCTTCGAGAAAAAAATGATCCCGCCCCATCAACTTCCCTTCCCGGACATGAAAAACCTGGACACAACCAAGCCCCTCACTTACAGCCAAGCCAATAAAATCCTGGTCCTGCTGGGTGCTGGAACTGATTTTCTGCTTTTCGACGATGTGCTGAATCCCAACAATCTGATCGCGGTATTTTGCCGCCTCTTCATACTTCTGTTCTTGAGCCGCCGCCGTCATTTTTTCGTTCAGGTTTTTGAGCAGCTCCAGATGCCGACCGTTTAAAATATCCAGAATCGACTGAATGTCTTTGGCATACTTTGCTTTGGATACATTTCCCTGACAAGGTGCCTGGCACTGGCCAATGTGATAGTTTAGACAAGGTCGACCGGTCTTTCTACCATCGGCAACCTGACGGTTACAGGTTTTTAGCGGATAAATTTTTAAAATCGCTTCAATGGTATTTTTTACCGCATAGGAACTGGTAAAGGGTCCAAAGTATTTTGATCCATCTTTTTTATACTCCCGGGTCATCTGTATCCGGGGGTATTCCTCATTCACGGTAAGCCGGATCCAGGGATAGCTTTTATCATCTTTGAGTAGAATATTATAACGGGGATGATGGGTTTTAATCAGATTGCATTCCAGAATCAGGGCTTCCATTTCCGAGTCGGTAACGATCGTCTCAATGGTTTCGATATGAGATACCAGAACTGCAGTTTTTGCGGTCAGCTGACTGGTCGAATGGAAGTACTGCCGAACCCGATTACGCAAATTAACGGCTTTCCCGACATAGATAATTTCGCCTTGTTTGTTTCTCATTAGATAGACCCCGGGGTTCTGGGGCAAATCCTTTAATTTCTCTTTATCATACATAGACGTCAACCTTAATAAAATATTTTTTTGTAATTTTTTGTTTATTCGCCACCACATTTTGGTATAATAATAATACTTTTTTAAACATCCGATTATTATACAGAAAGGAAGTGTTACCATGTTTGAAAAAATAACTGTAGATGGCCACAACACCCTGATTTCATTCGGTAATTTCGAAGTGAAGATTGTTCCGAAAATTTATGGTGGATTTACGCTGACAAAATCAATTAAAGACAATCCCTTTAAAATCATCGAAATACGTGAGATAAGACTTCCCCTATCAGAAAAAGAAGTTTTAAAAGAAGCGAAAGATTTGTTAAAAAGAAAATATGAGTCCATTGACTTTAACAGCTATTGTACCACATAAATCTTGAATTCATCTTTTTTTGATCCAACTTGTTCCTTAAACGAGTTGGATCCGTTTTTTTATTACGCTGATCGCCCAATCGAATGTATCATTCGTCATCGTTCCTTTAATTTCTAAAGTGTTTGTCAAATAAATTGACATCGACCTTTATTGGGTGTACAATGAAAAAGAATTAAAGTGTATTTATTGATTTCACATATTTTTGCAAGTCATTTTTACGTTGAGATGATTTGCAAAAATATGTGTTTTTGTTTTTGCATTACGATTTACAATTAATATTTAGGAGGTACCAAAAATGAATAATGGTACAGTAAAATGGTTTAACGACGAAAAAGGTTTTGGTTTTATTTCAGTGGATGGCGGCAATGATGTCTTCGTACATTTCTCAGCAATTATCGCTGATGGCCGTAAGAGCCTGGTTGAAGGACAACGCGTTACCTTCGATACTGAAAAAACTGATCGTGGCTTACAGGCTACCAACGTTTTTCTTGCATAATTAAGTTTTTTAAAAGCCCCTCCAGCTGTGCTGGTGGGGCTTTTTTTCTAACTCGCTACTTTACACCGTACCGACCAATTATCAATCTTCATCTTTGGGCGGCGCAGATTTAAGATGGCAGCCCGGGCAGCCGTCACCGCCTTTGCAGCCTTCGCAGGAAAAATCTCCAGCCTTCATTTTTTTAACTTTCTTGAAAATAATATAGCCGGCTGCGCCTAAAATTAATGCGGCTAAAATCCAGGTAATCACTTTAATTCCTTCTTTCTTTTATTCAATGTATCCAATACGCTCGAACTTAACCAAAAATCTGACTGCCAACCTGATAGATAATCAAGGCAATGGTATAGGCCAAACCGATTTGATAAACCAAAGCAAAGAGAAAATCCCGCCAGTTGCCCAATTCTTTTTTCATTGTGGCAATCGCAGCCATGCAGGGTGATGCCAGTAAAACAAAAATCACGAAGCTATAGGCCGACACCGGTGTAAAGATCAGACTGACGGCATCGGTAAAGCTGCCTTCCTGACCGGATAAGAGTACGCTCATGGTACTGATGATCATTTCTTTGGCAGCAATTCCGGTCAGCAGCGCCACTGAGGCGACCCAGTTACCAAAACCGAGCGGGATAAATATTGGCGCAATGATCTTGCCAAATGCAGCCAGAATGCTTTCGTCAGGTGTTTGCGCCATTTGTAGTACTGGGGTAAAGCTCTGTAAAAACCACAGCACCACAGAAGCCGCAAATATAATCGTTCCGGCCCGAACAATGAATTCCTTGGTTCGCTGCCAGACCTGGGTCGCCGTATTCTTTAGCTTTGGCAATCGCAACGGCGGAATCTCCAGCAGATATCCGGAATCTGCACCCTTAAACCAGGTCTTTGACAGGATAAATCCGGATGCGAAAACCACCGTTAAACTGACCAGATAAAGCGAGAATACCAACAGCGTCTGATACTCAACAAAAAACACCGATGCCATCAGAACATAAATGGGCATCTTGGCACCACAGGAGATAAAGGGTGTCAATACCGCCGTCAGCTTCCGTTCCCGTTCATTTTCCAGGGTCCGGGTCGCCATCACACCCGGCACCGAACAGCCCAATCCCACCACCATCGGAATAAAGGATTTACCGGATAAACCAAAATGTCTAAAAATCCGATCCATGATAAAGGCCACCCGGGCCATATAACCGCTGTCTTCAAGAATCGAGATGAAAATAAACAGCACCACCAGTTGGGGTACAAAGGTTAACACCGCGCCCACCCCGGTAATAATGCCGTCATTGATCAGGGCGATAATCCAATCCGCTGCCCCCAGACCACCAAGGACGGCTGCCACAGTTACCATCAGCACATCATTGATAAACCACTCAATCCCACCGATGGTAATTTCACCCACCAGGGTAATTGAGACATAATAAATCACAAACATGAAGAAAAAGAAAATCGGCAGCGCGGCGTAGCGGTTCATCAGCACCTGATCGAGTCTTTCCTGGAAAGGAATGCTCTGATCCTTGCTTTTTTTAGTTGCCTGGCTGATTCCAGCGGTGATAAAGCGATAACGATAATCAGCAATGGCACTATCGACATCATGATTTGACAAAACCTCGATTTTTTTTCTGACCATACCGATGTCTTCCAGTAAACCAGCATTCTTATCAATTTTTTGCAACACTTCTTCATCTTTTTCTATCAGTTTAATGACGCGAAATAACCGCGGATATTCAGACAAGACCGATGGATATTTATTTTGGAGGAGTGTATCAAATTCATTAAATAATGCCATAATTTCCGACGGAAAGATCTGCGGAAATTCTTTTAGTTTTTTAATTTCGATGGTTTTTTCGACCAGTTTGATCAATTCATCAATCCCGGTTTCCTTCTGGGCGGATATTTCAATAAAGGGATAGCCGAAGATCTTTTCCATCTCCCGGACATCGATCTCTACCCCCGTTTTCTTGACCACATCCATCATATTCAGGGCGCCCACCATGGGGCAGTTTAGCTCCATCAATTGGGTACTTAAGTAAAGGTTTCGTTCGATGTTGGAGGCATCAATGATATTGATGATCAGATCCGGCCGTTCATCCAGCAAAAAATTCCGCGAAACGATTTCGTCCATCGAGTAGGGCGCCAGTGAATAAATTCCCGGAAGATCCACCAACGTAATATCCTTGCTAGTGTTTTTCAGATCTCCCTCTTTTTTTTCAACCGTTACCCCCGGCCAGTTCCCGACATAGAGATTACTGCCGGTCAGACAATTGAACAGAGTGGTTTTTCCCGAGTTGGGATTTCCCACTAACGCAATTTTATATTTCATTTTCATTCCTCATTTCCCTTTTTCACTCAGATGCTGATTAACCTTTTAAATAACGAAACCACCTCAACAGGTGGTTTTGTATTTATTACTGAACCATTAAAATATTTTCAGCATCTTTTTTCCGGAGGCTGAGAGAATATCCTCTCAGGCGAACCTCGATGGGATCGCCAAATGGAGCTGTTTTATTGACTTGAATCTCTACCCCTGGTGTTACACCCATGTCCATGAGTTTGCGTCGCATCAAGCCTTCTACCGCAATCGAACCGACACACGCTTTCTGTCCTGGTCTTAAATCTTTCAAAGTAAACATAAACACACCTTCTATTCTTATGGTTTAAATTAAATGATCATCGTCATCATTTGTTAAAGATGACTTCCTTATTTGTTAGCTTCATTATACTCTAATTGAATATCATTGTCAATTAGAGTCTGTAACTTTTTATGACTTTAAGCATTTTTTAAACGTATCTAAAAAAGAACGCTGAAACAGCGTTCTTGAGGTTATCAATAAACCACCGTACCGACAATTGTTACATCATGTTGTGACCTAGGGGTCAGACCCTACGCATCGGAGCGGACACGGCATCGCCTGTCCGATTCCGCAGCGAACAACAGATTAACAATTGGTCGGTACGAGGTTATCTATTTTAGTTATTTTATCAATTATGGTAAAATTTTCTTGAGATATTGGCCGGTGTAGGATTCGGGCACTTGGGCGATTTCTTCGGGAGTGCCGATGGCGATAATGGTGCCGCCGCCTTCGCCGCCTTCGGGGCCGAGATCAATGATATGATCGGCCACCTTGATCATGTCCAGCTGGTGTTCAATGACGACCACGGTGCTGCCGCTGTCGGCCAGCCGCTGAATGACGTTGATCAGCTGATGGACATCGGCGATATGCAAACCGGTAGTCGGCTCGTCGAGAACATACAGGGTTTTTCCGGTATTGCGCTTACTTAATTCCGTGGCCAGTTTAACCCGCTGGG
The DNA here is from genome assembly GCA_964510565.1 of uncultured Lachnospiraceae bacterium. Classification (GTDB taxonomy): domain Bacteria; phylum Bacillota; class Clostridia; order Eubacteriales; family Eubacteriaceae; genus Acetobacterium. Next base: position 59,598 of record CAZEBY010000007.1, read on the forward strand.
CTTCGCCACCGGATAGCTGAGTTGAAGGCTGTCCCAGTTTTACATAACTGAGGCCGACATCGTAGAGGGTTTGCAGTTTTTCTTTAATTTTGGGTATATTACCAAAAAATTCCAGGGCTTCCTCCACCGTCATATCCAGCACATCGGCGATGTTTTTACCCTTATATTTGACTTCCAGGGTTTCGCGGTTATAACGCTTGCCGCCGCAAACCTCACAGGGGACATAGACATCGGGCAAAAAATGCATTTCAATTTTGATGATCCCATCACCACTGCATTTTTCGCAGCGCCCACCCTTGACATTAAAACTGAACCGGCCTTTCTGATAGCCTCTGGCCTTGGCTTCCGGGGTTTTGGCAAACAGATCCCGAACCAAATCAAAAACTCCGGTATAGGTCGCGGGATTGGAGCGGGGGGTTCTGCCAATTGGCGACTGATCGATGTCAATCACCTTATCGATAAATTCAACCCCGTCGATACGGGTGTATTTACCGGGTTTTTTCAGGCTGCGATAAAGCCTCTGCGAAATTCCTTTATATAAAATCTCATTGATCAGCGTGCTTTTCCCGGATCCGGAAACACCGGTTACACAGATGAATTTCCCCAGCGGAAAATCGACATCCAGATTTTTTAAGTTGTTTTCCCGGGCACCAACAATTTTTATAATCTCACCGCTGCCTTCCCGGCGCTTTTCCGGAATCGGGATAAAGCGCTGGCCACTGAAGTACTGGCCGGTGACCGATTCCGGCACGGCCATAATGTCTTCCAGACTTCCCTGGGCAACAATCTGGCCACCGTGAACCCCGGGCCCCGGACCGATATCGACAATATGGTCAGCGGCCTGCATGGTTTCTTCGTCATGCTCCACGACGATCAGGGAGTTCCCCAAGTCGGTTAAGCGCCGCAGGGTTTCCAGCAATTTCTGATTGTCCCGCTGGTGAAGACCGATACTGGGTTCATCCAAAACATAAAGGACTCCGACCAGCCCGGAGCCAATCTGGGTGGCCAGCCGGATCCGCTGGGATTCGCCACCCGAAAGGGTGCCGGCATTTCGGGACAGGGTCAGGTATTCCAGCCCGACATTTTTAAGAAAATTGAGCCGGGCATCAATTTCTTTGAAGATCGATTCGCCGATCATCACTTCCCGCTCAGTCATAGTCTGAGTCTTAAAAAACTTAATCAATTCACCAATCGATAGATCAGTGATTTCGATGATGTTCCGGTCGTGAATCGTCACCGCCAGACTGGTAGGATTCAACCGCTTACCGTGACAGGTGGGGCAGGGCGTCTCGGACATATAGCGTTCAATTAACGACCGCATCCGCTCTGAGGTCGTTTCCAGGTAGCGCCGCTCCATGTTTTTAATCAGCCCTTCAAAGGTGGAACTATAGGTTCCTGAAAACTTGCCCTCATAAGCAATTTCCAGAACCTCGTCACTGCCATACAGAAGCGCCTGCAAAAATGCTTCACTGGCCTCTTCCAAGGGCGCATCGATGGAGAACTGGTGTTTTTCGGCCAGCGCCTTGATCAGGTTGTAATAATATTTGGAATCGCTTTTTAAACCAAAAAACTTGATCGCCCCGTTGGCAATTGATAAGCTCTTGTCGGGGATCAGCAGATCGGGATCCACTTCCTGATGAAAACCCAAACCGTGACAATCCGGGCACATCCCAAACGGATTATTAAACGAAAAGGTCCGGGGCTCCAGTTTATCCATCGCAATGCCGCAATCGGCACAAGCCAATTTTTCGCTGTAAAGCTGGGGCTCGCCGCCAATCACATCGCAAATCACCAGGCCGCCGGAAAGCTTCAGGGCTATTTCCAGCGAATCAGATAGTCTTTTACCAAGATTATCCTTGGCCACCAGACGATCCACCACCACTTCAATGCTATGCTTCTTATTCTTATCAAGATTGATTTCGTCAGTGACTTCCATCGCTTCCCCATCGACAATGATCCGGACAAAACCCTCCTTTTTGATGTGTTCGATAATCTTTTTGTGCTGCCCCTTTTCCTTGCGGATTACCGGCGCCAGAATCTGAAACCGGGTTTTTTCCGGCAGCGCCAGGATGCTGTCGACAATCTGATCCACCGATTGCGATTTTACCACCTTGCCGCATTTGGGGCAATGGGGAATCCCAATTCGGGCGTAAAGCAGCCGCAGATAATCATAAATCTCGGTGACCGTCCCGACCGTTGAGCGGGGGTTGCGATTGGTGGTTTTCTGGTCAATGGAAATCGCCGGCGATAACCCGTCAATGCTCTCGACATTGGGTTTCTGGGACTGACCCAGAAACTGCCGGGCATAGGAAGAAAGTGACTCCATATAACGACGCTGCCCTTCGGCATAAATAGTGTCAAAGGCCAGCGAGGACTTTCCCGAACCGCTTAGTCCGGTAAACACCACCAGCTGATCCCGCGGTATTTTCAGGTTAATATTTTTTAAATTGTGCTCTTTGGCACCTTTAATTTCGATGTATTTCATATTTATGTTTACTCTCTCCTTGTTAAACCGCATGAATTCTGAAACGGAAAAACACCATTGTGTCATGGTCTGCTACATCTGCTGGCGGGACCTACCCGCCCCTACGAATTTAAAAATAGCCAACATTTATTTAATGTCTTCTCGCCATAACAACAGCTGGTACTATCTTCGGTAATTTTTGAGATGATGGATTTCGTCCCGCAGTTTGGCGGCCCGTTCAAATTCCAGCGCTTCGGCCGCCGTCAGCATTTCGACTTCCAGTTCTTTAATCTTCAAATCAATATCCATCGCTTCATCACCAATTGCATAGGTTGCCGGTTCCTCAGCCACCTTGGTTGCCTCGATAATGGAGCGGATCTCTTTTTTGACCGAGCTGGGGGTAATGCCATGGGCCTCGTTGTAGGCGCTTTGGATACCCCGACGGCGGTTGGTTTCGCTGATGGCCCGATCCATCGAGGGCGTAATCTGATCGGCATACATAATGACATGACCTTCCAGATTACGGGCCGCCCGACCAACCGTTTGAATCAGAGAAGTTTCTGACCGCAGGAAACCTTCTTTGTCAGCATCCAGAATCGCCACCAGTCCGACCTCCGGCAGATCAAGACCCTCCCGGAGCAGGTTAATGCCCACCAGTACCTCAAAAGTACCCAATCGTAAATCCCTTAAAATCTTCATCCGCTCAATCGTATCCACATCCGAATGGAGGTAGTTCACCAGAATGCCGTTTTCTTTTAGGTAATCGGTGAGATCCTCGGCCATTTTTTTTGTTAACGTGGTGACCAGTACCCGATTGCCCATAGCGGTGGTCAATTTGATCTCTCCAAGCAAGTCATCGATCTGTCCCGCAACCGGGCGAACCGTAATTTCCGGATCGATCAGACCGGTCGGGCGGATGATCAGCTCCACGGTATTCTGACTGTGTTCTTTTTCATATTTGCTGGGAGTCGCCGTTGTGAAGACAATCTGATTGATTTTGCTTTCAAATTCAGAAAAATTCAGCGGCCGGTTATCATAGGCTGAGGGTAGCCGGAAGCCATAGTCCACCAGGTTGCTCTTACGGGCCTTGTCGCCGGCATACATCCCACCAATCTGGGGGATCGAGACGTGGGATTCATCGGCAATGATCAGAAAGTCCTTGGGGAAATAATCGATCAGGGTATAAGGCGGTGATCCCGGTGGCAATCCGTTAATGTAGCGGGTGTAGTTCTCAATGCCGTTGCAATAGCCCATTTCCCGAAGCATTTCAATGTCATAATTGGTCCGCTGCAGAATCCGCTGAGCTTCGACCAGACGATTATTTTGCGTATATTCGTCATAGCGCTGCCGCAGTTCCTCTTGGATGCCGGCAATCGCCCGCTCCAGATTTTCCGGGGTGGTGGTATGGTGAGAAGCCGGGAAAATCGAGACGTGCTTCAGTTCCCCATAGATCTCGCCCGTCAGGGTATCAATCTCGGTAATCCGCTCAATTTCGTCACCAAAAAACTCCAGCCGGATCGCTTTGTTTGTCGAAGCTGAGGGAAATATTTCCAGAATATCCCCTCTGACCCGAAAATTATTTCGCTCAAACGCAATGTCGTTTCGGGTAAACTGAATATCCACCAGTTTACGGATAATCATATCCCGATCTTTTGCCATCCCGGGACGAAGGGAAAGCATCATGTTTTCATAATCAAAGGGACTGCCCAGTCCATAAATGCAGGACACACTGGCTACCACAATCACATCGCGACGCTCAAACAGGGCCGCTGTAGCAGAGTGGCGTAATTTATCAATTTCGTCGTTGATGGACGAGTCTTTTTCGATAAACAGATCCGAATGGGGTACATAGGCTTCCGGCTGATAATAATCATAATAGCTGACAAAATACTCCACCGCATTGTCCGGGAAAAAACTCCGGAACTCATTGGTCAGCTGGGCCGCCAGGGTTTTATTGTGGGCAATTACCAGGGTTGGTTTTTGCACTGCTTCAATCACCTTGGCCATAGTATAGGTTTTTCCTGAACCGGTGACCCCCAGCAAGGTTTGATATTTCAACCCCTCCTTGATTCCTTTGGCAATTTTTTCAATTGCCGGTCCCTGATCACCCTTAGGTTCATATTCTGATACAACCTTAAATGCATGCTTCATTTCTTTCATCTGCACCCTCCCATTCATCAATGAACATTCGTTCCATCATTCTATCATAGCTTTTTTTTAATGGCAAATAATAATCCCTATCATTTAAAAAAATCTTAATTATTCTTCTCACATAGAAAAAGCATGCCGTGATGGCATGCTCTTAAAAATTAATTGGTACCACTGAGAACCTGCAGGGCCTTTTGCAGCTGGACATCTTCTTCGTCAGTGAAAATATTATTTTTCATAAAGTCGGTGGCTTCGATCACGATATTCGGTTCTAAACCTTTTTCGTGAATGTTGTTGCCATTGGGTGTGAAATACTCAGAGTTAGTCACTTTAAACCCGCCACCATCGGTGAGGCTGATGATTTCCTGAACAATGCCTTTGCCAAAGGTCTTGGTTCCGACCAGTTGGGCAGTGCCCGTATCCTGGAGGGCGCCTGCCAGTATTTCGGCCGAACTGGCTGATCCGCCATCCACCAGAGCAACCATCGGCAAGTTAAGTTGTTCAGTGCCATCAGAGGTATACTCGGTTCTATTGCCGTTTTTATCAACCGTATAAACCACCATGGTTTCACCGAGAATCCGGTCGGCAATTTCCACCGCTTCATTGACGCCACCACCGGGGTTGCTGCGCAGATCAATGACCAGGCCGGTAATATTCTGGGCCAGCAATTCGTTAAGCTGAACTTCGAAGTCGTCAGCGGTTTTATCGGTAAATTCACTGATCTGGATATAGCCCTTGTTGCCGATTACTCGAGAATCCACCGTTTTTGCTTCAATGGTTTTGCGCACCAATTGCATATCAATCATTTCTTCACCACGCAAAAGGGTGAGATTTACAGTGGTATCCGCCGGCCCCTTTACCTTGGCCACCACCGCATCTGAACCGATGGTACTGACATCCTCACCATCCACCTTGACAATCTTATCGCCTGTTTTTATCCCTGCCTGATCAGCCGGTGTACCTTTCTGGGGGGCAATCACATAGGTCACTCCCTGGTCATCTTCCGTCACCACCACGCCAATGCCTTCATAAACGCCGGTGGCCATTTCCATATACTTCTTAAATTCTTCAGCGGTAAAATAACTGCTGTAGGGATCACCCAGGCTGTCAAACATCCCTTTGATGGCTCCATCCATTATGGTGGTGTTATCGACATCCTTATAATACTCCAGTCCAATCTGTTCTTTTAATGCCAATAGTTTTTTTATCCCGGCAGCCGTTTCACTGCTGTCAACCGTTACGATCAGCTTGTTGCCGATCAGAAAATTGCCGGTTGTAGCCACTGTGAAGGTGATGATATTTGTGATGATCAGCACCACAATTACTACGATGAGCTTGGCTTTTTTTGACTTATTTTCCATTGATTCACCTTATCCTAAATTTTAATGATTATGCAAATAAAACAGGAGAAAAGAATCATGATTCTTTTCTCCTGTTCTTTCTTAATAGTCTACAATGTTTCGCTTAAAAATATCCTAAAGGATCGACAAATGATCCGCCCGACAGCACCCCAAAGTGCAGATGCGCACCGGTGGAATCCCCAGTTGAGCCGACGTAACCAACCACATCACCTTTATTGACGGTTTGACCTGCCGATACAGCAAATCCGCTCATATGAGCATACATCGCCTGAATGCCATTGCCTAAATCGACAATCACACAATTTCCATAACCACCATTCCAGCCAGCTGATAAAACCGAACCATTCCCCATCGCCAGAATTGGCGTTCCTGATGGCGCCGCCATATCAACTCCATAATGGGTTCGGTAATCACCCCAGATCGGGTGTAACCGGGTACCAAAGAAGTCATCATCAGCTGACGGATAATAACCCGGGCATGGCCATTGATAGGTTCCGTTTGATGGGATAAAGGTTGTCGCACCACCAGTGGTTGATCCGCCAGCAGACGCCATCATTTGCCGGATCTGAGCCTGAATGTTGGCTGCATTGGCAGCTTCAGCATCGACCACTGCACGATACTCCGCAATGACGGCCTGATTTTGGGCAATCAAACTGTCTTTTTGAGCCTTGATTTCCTGCTGCTGGGCTAAGGCTGTTTCCTGTTCGGTTTTTTTAGCAACAGTTTGCAGCCGATCAGCTTCAATTTTAGTCTTCTTTTCATCGATAATTTTTTTCGTTTCAGCCAGAGCATCCAACGATGCTTTATCGGATTCAATGATATAGCGGGACATATCAACCTTGGTTACAAAATCCGCAAAATCGCTTGATGTAAATAAGAACTCGAGCATGCTGCCATTTCCGTACATGTACATTGTCCTGACACGTTCGTTCATGGCTTCTTCCTGTTCTTTTCGTTTGGCTTCAGCAATATTCAATTCTTCCTGCGTTTTAGCAATATTGGCTTCCAGTACTGCTATTTCAGCATTAATATTATCAATAACGCCAGTAATCCGGCTCATTTCTTGATTGGCCTTGCCAATTTCTGCCTCGATTCCAGCAATGGTATTCTGAGTCATATCAATCTGATACTGGGCATCCGCCTGTTTTTTGTTACTCTCTGCCAGTTGTTCACTCAGGGATGCGGCATTGACCGGAGAAATCAGCATCCCCAATGTCACGATCATAGCCACGATACCTGAAACAATATGTTTTTTTGTCATCCAACAATCCTCCTGTGTTTGACCAAATCTAATTATTTATACATCCAAGAATTTGCGAATCGCAAATACGCTACCGACTGCGCCGATAAACCCTCCGTAAATCAGAAAGAAAAATATCAGTTGTCCCATCACTGCATCCGGAGAAGCCAGGCTGGCATCCACCGGTAAAAACAGGTTTCCACCGACCAAACCTAAAATATAATAATAGGTGATCCGGATAATCAGGAAAGCCACAATGGCTCCCATTAACCCCAACAGCGTTCCTTCCAGAATAAAGGGTGCCCGGATATAGGCGTTGGTGGCACCAACATATTTCATAATGCCAATTTCCCGACGTCTGGCAAAAACGGTTAATTTAATGGTGTTATAAATAATAAAAATCGAAATCATCGATAGCACTACCAGTACGACAATACTCAGGGTATTGGTGAACTTATTAAAACTAACCAGCGCTTCAACATATTCCTGACCATAACGGACATATTCAACCCCATTATCTTTAAATGACATCGCCAGGGTTTGAACTTCTTCCATGTCATCTGGATCAGTTACCCGAACGACGAAAGATGCCGGCATGGGGTTATTTTCGGAATTATAGCCACTGAGCAGCGGGGCATAGTCTTCCAGACTGACAGTAAATTTTTCCAGAGCTTCTTCAGCGCTTTCAAAGGTAACTTCTTCAATCAGATTGCTTTTATTCAATGCCTGCTCGATGGTTACTTTTTGAGTATCGGTGAAATCTGACTGCAGAAAGATCTTTAATTCCAGTTTTGATTCCACATCTTTCGTTACTTCCTGAACATTAATGGTTAAGATCAGAAAAATACCCAGGATAATCAGAGCCGCAATAACCGACAGCACCGAGGCAGCACTCATCAGATTATTTCGCTCAATACTCTTTATGGTATCCCGGACAACATTTCGGGGCATTGTTTTGATGGAACTAAACTTCATATCCGTACCTGCCTGTCGCATCATCTACTTTGAGAATCCCGTCTTCAAGGGTTAAAACTCGTTTTTTCATGGTATCAACAATTTCCCGGTCATGGGTTACCACCACCACAGTTGTTCCCCGACGGTTAATTTCTTCCAGGATACTCATGATTTCATAAGATGTTTCGGGATCAAGGTTTCCAGTTGGCTCATCACAAATCAGAATCGACGGATTGTTAATGATCGCCCGGGCAATAACCACCCGCTGCTGTTCGCCCCCGGATAATTCATGGGGATAGTGGTTCATCCGATGGGATAAGCCAACCATATCCAGCGCTAACGGGACCCGCTTTTGAATCTGCCTTTCAGACTTTCCAATTATTTCCATGGCATAGGCTACATTTTCATAAACGCTTTTGTTTTCCAACAACCGAAAATCCTGAAAGACAATGCCCATTTTTCGTCTTAAATAGGGGATCTCTTTCTTGGACAGTTTGGAGACATTAAAATTGTTAATATATACCGAACCTTCAGTGGCCTCAATTTCTCTTAAGAGAAGCTTAATAAAGGTCGATTTCCCTGCCCCGCTTCGACCGACCAGAAAAACGAACTCACCCTTATCAATAAAAAGACTGACGTTTTTAAGGGCATCGCTTTTGTTTTTATCGTAACCCTTGGTTACATTTTTAAATTCTATCATATCTTAGCCACTCCTAATTTACT